>CAZXCR010000201.1:0-4190 GCA_964639315.1 uncultured Treponema sp.
GACTTTCTCTTAGCAAAGAAAAGCCTCAGTCCCAAAGAAAACATCTTGTCAGCACCCCGCAACCAAAACTTTCACTTCCCAAACAAAATACTTCATCACTAAATCCGCAAAATCCTTTTAAAAGCTAAAAAAATTGTGTTAAAATAAGAGACAAGACTAAATCTTATACTTTGTTTTGATTTTTAGTGGAGGATTTTATGAAAAAATTATTTAACTGTCTTGCAGCAGCTTTTACACTTTTTGCTGCAATTTTTGTAGTATCCTGCAGCGAGCTTGAAATTGCACAGGACAATGTTTGGGTTGAAAAAGACATCTCTTATACAGTTAGCGACATTGACTACACAATTTCAGTTTACTCAATGTACAACGACGGTTCTTATTCAACAAGCACAAATCTTCAGGATAACATTACGCTTGGTGAGGGCTGGAATATTTTTATGGTATTCACAACCTCAAACACAACCGTAAACAGCACACTCGCAAACAAATGGATTTTTAAAAATGTTAGCGGAACTGTTGACTGGTCAGAACTTATGAATAACTCAACCGCAGAAGATGGTCTTAACGACGAAGATGAATCTAAAATGGATAAAATCAACTTTGGTGCAGACCTTTGGGAACTGTTCTATCTTGGAAACTACAGAACCTTTGAAGCAAGTGCAACTTCGAATGTTCCTTCAGAAATGCAGTCTAAAAATTCTGCAACTTACACAGAAATTACAGATTTTTCAAATATTTCTATAAAAAAGATTCTTGCAAATCTGCTTCTTTCTTACCTTTCTTAAGCGCAAGTAGCGTTTTAGACTAAATTACCAGCGGAATCAAAAAATACTTTGGTTCCGCTTTTTTTTTATATTTATGCGGGCGCATTTTTGCCTACGCAAAAACCGGGCTTTGCAGGGCTACGGCTTTCGCCTTCGACCAGCCGCTTTGCGTCTGTTTGCGCTTTGCGCACCCTTCCAATCCCTTGCGCGTGTTACCAGCAGAATCCCCTGTCCAACAAAAAAATCTTTTCTTAACCAAAAATTCTATTAGTAACAGGCTCAACTACCGCGTGTTACCAATGAAATTTTCTGCTAATAAAAAATCTATTTCTTAACAAAACAATCGCACGTGTTACCAATGAAATTTTCTTCCAACAAAAAATTCTTTTCTTAACCAAAAAATCCGCAGAATGACATAACGAAAAAATTGGAATATAATGCTTTCTTATGGAAGAAAGGCGGCAGATTGTAAAAAAAATTTTTTTCTCGGTTTTTTGCCTTTTTGCAATGCAAATTCTTTTTGCACAGAATGGCGTTTCTTTAGATGAGTTTAAAAAAAATCCGTACTTTCAAAATGAAACTTCTTCGCAAACTGAACAAAATGCTGAAAATCAAGAAGACACAAACGCAGAAAATAAAACTAAGTATAGAGACCCTTCATCAGAAAATTTTTACAATTCTTCAAACTGGGAAGCTACAGTAGATCCAGATTTTTCCTACCCAGAATTTAATGCTTCGGAAGAAAACGGCACATCAGATTTAAAAAATCAAAATCAAGACGAAGGTTCTCTTTATGAATGGGGCGATCCGCTTTTAACCGACGCTGAAAAAAGAGGCAAGTTTCCCTGGCTCCCGCTGAATGATTCGCGTTTTGTAACCGGCATTTTTTACAGTCCAAATTATGTTTTAAGTTTGCAAGAAGACGATTTTGCTTCATATTTTAATCTTGAAAGGTTCTTTAATTTTGAACTTATAGGCTTTGGTGCAAAATTTGACTTTTTGTTTGCACAGACTAAAAATTTTGCTTTGAACACGGGGCTTAATCTTTCTTTTAACTATCTGCAGAACACTCAGTCTTACTACGTTTTATGCGGCAGTCAGTTGCTTTCCAATTTTGTTTTTGGACTGAATTTTCTGATTGGCGATTATTTTTTGCTGAACTTTCATGTAAATGCGGGAATTTTAAGCATTCTTAGCCTTGACTTTGAATATTTGTCGGGGGCAAAAAGCGAAAGTTCTGTGTATTTTTATCCAGCTGTGGGCGGCGGACTTGAATTTGACTTTTATTTAGGGCGCAACTTTGGACTTTCTTTGTGCGGCGATTTTAACTGGCCATTTTTTATAGAAAAACCTTATCCGCTAATTCCCGTAAGAATGGGCATATTCTGGAGGTTTTAAAATGACCTTAAAAAATTTTCTAAAAAACAAAAAAACTTTTTTGCCACTACATAAATTTTCGCTTTTTCTAATTCTGATACTGCTGAATTTTTTAGTTTCCTGTCATCAAACAAGTATTTTTAATTATCTTGAAGAAAACACAAATAAAATTTCAGTAAGCGAAGTTACATCAAGCGCAGAATTTCCTTTAGACAACGAAGGTTACTTAAGCCTCCCTTCAAATCAGGAAGTTGAACTAAAATATTTAATAAAAAATCCTTCTGGCTACGAAATTTCGTACGATTACACGCTGCCTTCTTCAACACAAACTGCGCTAGATACTTTGCTTGCTGACGGAACAATTTCTTCAGATTCAAGTTATTCCACAAAAATGGAAGATGCTTTTGCAGTAACTTTGGTTTTACCGCAGGATTTTCTTTATCAGCTTGAACGTTCTTCAGAAGATGGCGCCGGTTCTGGATGCGATTTTAGCGGAACTTTGCAGCTTTACGCAGCGGACTATTCGTATTTGGGGCAGTCGCAAATCGATTCTTTTACAAAAAGAATCAGAATTAATTCAGCGCCACCGCAGGTTTTGGGAGCGGCAATTATGGTTGACGGTGGAAATTCAACTTCTTCGTCAATTGGAACTTATGTTTTGTGCTTTAATTTGCCAGATTCAATTTTTGAAAAAAAAGGAATTCACCGCGATCTTGAAAAAATCAAAATTACAGGACTTGCTTCTCAAACTGATTTAATTTCTGCTTCAAAAAGATACTCTGAAGGAATTGATTTAGAAATTTCAGAATCAGCAGACGAAAGCGGAGTTTATACTTACAACGATTATCTTCCGGTAAAACCTTCAACTTCTTTGGAACTAAGCCGAATTGAATACAACAATGTGCAAACTTACGGATTCCCTGCAGTAGAATTTGTGCCGGGCAATTATCCGGTTTACATTTCAGACAGCACCGCCTACGCTTCTAAAAACGACAGCCGCACTTATACAATTACGCTTTACGACGAGTACGGACTTTCTTCTTCCGTAACTGTAAATACTCTTTACGCTCAACTAAAGCCGGTAAAAGCAAAAACTCACAAAACTTATTATAAAAGTGATGAAGATTTAGCTGAACTAAATGAACAAAGTGCAGAAAGTGGAAGCAGCGAAACTTACGCAGAGTACACGAGCGTTTCTTTTACAGAAAGTGACCAGGAAGCCGGATTTTTAAATTTCAATCTTGAAGCACCAAATGGACTTGTGGGCGGAACTTTAAATGGCATTACTGACGCAGAAATTTTCTACAGCATTTACAGTCTTGATATGCTTGCAGTTTTGCCTTCAGAAATTACTTCAGACTGGCAAAAAAACTGGATAAATCACAAAAACGTTCAGTTTATGGAATCAAAATCTTCTTCGCCAAAAATACTTGAACTTGAAGATCATCATATTTACAAAGTTGTTGCCTATGCTCACAAAGACGGCTATCTTGATTCTAATCCGCAAACGTGGACGGTTTTTTCAGGCGACTGGCGCTTTGTTGACGTAACCATTGGCGACGCTTCGTACAATGTGCTTCTTTCTTTAAGCCAGAATCTTGCAGAAGACGGATTCCCGGAATCTTTTGTGTTTACAGTAAAATTTTACGATGAAAACTTTAATTATGTTGAAGAAGATTTTAACTCTTCTCCGTACAGCGATTTGTCGCAAATGACTCTTGAAGTTTTTGACACAAGCGGCGGTCCGGCAGTTGATACTCTTTCAAAGACCTTTGATTCTGCTGATGAAGAAAAATCTGCTTCGCTAACTTATACTCTCGATTCAACGTGGAAACTTGCAGCACAAGAAAACGGCGGTTCCCTTCCAATTTATTTTACCCTTTCAGCACAAATCGATAGTTCAGAATACACTGACGCAAAAGAATTTACGCTTTCGATTCCAGAAGATTCTGGGGATTAAGGGCAGTTACTGAAAGACTGACTTTTTCTTAACCAAAAAATTCTATCAGTAATAGTCGCTTGATTTCGACAGGCTCAATCGGCGCTTAA
>CAZXCR010000202.1:0-4171 GCA_964639315.1 uncultured Treponema sp.
TTGTAACAAAAATAATAGCCCCGCTAGGGCCAGTTGTAATCGCTTCAAATTCTTTTGCAACAACCGCAGAAGCCTTGTGCTATATGAGCGGCTACGGTTTTGGCGAAGCAAGCACAACTTTGGTAGGGCAAAGTATAGGCGCACAACGAAAAGATCTTGCAAAAAGCTTTGCCTGGATTTCTGTTTTGCTGGGAGTTCTTTCAATGACAATTATTGGACTTGCCATGTACTTTTTATGTCCGAAGATTTTTGAATTTTTAAGTTCAGACCCTCAAATCCG
Source organism: uncultured Treponema sp. (assembly GCA_964639315.1). GTDB lineage: Bacteria > Spirochaetota > Spirochaetia > Treponematales > Treponemataceae > Treponema_D. Next base: position 281 of record CAZXCR010000202.1, read on the forward strand.
CGAACTTTCAACAAGGGTTTTAAGAATTGAACTGTTTGCAGAACCTTTTTACGGAGCGTCAATTGTTGCAACAGAAGCCCTGCGTGGCGCAAAAGACACAGTCGTTCCCTGCATTTTAAATCTCGTAAGCATTTATCTTGTAAGAATTACGCTTTCTCTTATTTTAGTGCAGTCTTTTGGACTCACAGGAATTTGGATTGCAATGGCAGTAGAACTTACGGTGCGCGGAATTTTAATGCTTATCCGAATGTTCACTTCAAAAAGTTTTAAAAGCTCGCTACAATAAAATCACGCATATTAAATTTTGCGCCTGTTACCAATGGAATTTTTTGTTAAGAAAAAAAATCTGTTGCTTAACAAAATCATCTAAGCGTCGATTGCCCTGCTACTGATAAATTTTTTAGATGATTCATAAATTTAAGGATAAGAAAATGTCCACAAAAAAATATTTTTCAACTTTTTTAGTTTTATTCTGTTTAATTTTAATTTATTTTTCTTCGTGCAGTTATTCAGCGCAAATTAACTACGAAGAACTTTTGGCAAATGCTCCGGGCGTAAACATTCAAAATGACGGAAGCACGCTCGTTGTAAGCTCAGACGATGCAGAAAATGCAATTATTTTTTATCCAGGCGGATTTGTAAACTACGAAGCATATCTTCCACTGATGATTGAAATTGCAAAAAAGAACATAAAATGTTTTTTAGTCCAAATGCCCAGTGACCTTGCAATTTTTTACATAAACGCCGCAGACCGCTATTTTGTAAATTATCCGGAAGTAAAAAACTGGTACATTGGCGGACATTCGCTTGGCGGTGCAATGGCTGCAAAATACATCAGCGAAAATTCTTCAAAATGCAAGGGACTAATTCTGCTTGCGGCGTACTCCACCGAAGATTTAACTGGCAGCGGTCTAAAAGTTTTAAGTCTTTACGGTTCAAATGATGGAGTTCTAAACAAAGAAAATTACAACAAATACCTTTCAAATCTTCCTTCAGACGCAACAGAACACATTATTCAAGGCGGAAATCACAGTCAGTTTGCCTCTTACGGATTTCAAAAAGGCGACGGAACTGCCGAAATTTCTGCACAAGAGCAATGGCAACAAGCTGCTTCTTACATCGAAGAACTTTGCAAAGCAGATTAAAAATAAGTTTCTTGCAAATTTTACATATTTGGAGCGAAATTTTGTAGTAACACGCTGTCCAGGGCTCCGCTATTCGCTCGGTGCTCCGCACGCGCTTCGCGCCCCTTCCCATCGCGGCTAGGCATTTACTGCAATAGAAGAATTTCACTGGTAACTGTGCTTCGCGCCGGAACTCCGGATCTCCATAGCGGGCTAAGTTTTACTTGTGCGTTAAGAAAATAACTTCTTACCTAACAGCTACACTCAATCACAAAAACCTGTATCCAAGATTTATATTAATTCCGTAAAAAACAAAAATTTCTTTATCAAGACTTGTAATTCCAATCTGCGGGCCAAATCCTACAAATCCCTTAAAATTTCCTTTCCAGCGATAAACTGCGCTCAAATTATATTCAGCACAAAAAGAATTAAAATGCTTCGAAGTGCGCCTTCCCAGTGAACTGTCAAAATATTTGTAAGCATAATGCAAATATCCCGCATCAAGAACATTAAAGATTTCCAGAGAATTTCCATTTTTAAAATCTAAAAGATTAAATGCTGCACTTGCACTTGCGGCAATTGTCTGGAACGGAAAAACATAAGTGCTTCCTCCAAGGCCAAATGTCCAGCGGCTTTCTTCAGTCTTGTCAAATAAATACAAAACTCTCGCCGGACCTGCAAAAGGCAAAGGAAAAGAAGTTGGAACTGTTTGTGAAAAATCAGACTTCAAATCCACATCAGAATAAGCAAAAATAATTTTTGCAGGAATTTCAACATCAACTGCAGCAAATGCCCCTAACGAAAAAAACGTCAGAAAACTAAACAACATAAATAATTTTTTTATTTTCATAATCTTTTTCCCTATAAAAATTTTTATTCTTACAAAAATTTCTTAAAGCAACGGAGCAAAAATTCTAAAAATTCGTCCAAAAAATCTTGTAAAAAATGGAATTTTTTTATAATCAGCAAGCTTCATCTTCTGACAATAATTTTCTGATTCAAGAAAGTCCTTTTCAATCTGAGGTACCAAATCCTTATCATAAATAAAAGCACCACATTCAAAATGCAAATACAAACTTCTGTAATCCAAATTCACAGAGCCCACAGTAGCCATTTTGTCGTCGCAAATAAAAGTTTTTGCGTGCAAAAATCCTCTTTCGTAAATATAAATATTTATTCCCTGCGCCAAAAGTTCCGGTAAAAAAGTTTTTCCCACGCAGAAGGTAAGAAGATGATCCGGTTTCGACGGCAACATAATACTCACTTCAACCCCGCGGTTTGCTGCAAAAATCAACGCTTCCCTCAAATTATTATCCAAAAGCAAATACGGCGTGGTTATATGAATATATTTTTTTGCGTTTCCAATAAGATAAAGGTAAACCGACTCAGCAATATCCTTGTCATTAAAAGCATTGTCGTCGTAAGGAATTACAACGTTATCCGCATTCTTCTTTTTTGTCTGCTTTACAAAATATGGCGAAAAATCTTCAGCAGTTTTTTTACCCGCATTCCAAATTTGCAGAAACATATTTGTAAAAGAATTTGCACTTTCGCCCTCAATTCTAACCGCGTTGTCTTTCCAGTAAGGAAATCTGTTTTTTCCGTGATTAAAATACTCGTTTTTTATGTTAAGTCCGCCAGTAAAAGCCACTTTTCCGTCTACAACAACAATTTTTCTGTGGTCACGATTATTTTGTCTGGTTGAAAGAACCGGCACAATCGGTGAAAAAACCAAAGTTTTAATTCCCTGCTCAGCCAAATATTTCTGATAGTTAGAATACGAAGCCATAATCGACCCGAATCCATCGAAAATTACTCTGACTTCAACTCCTTCCTGCACTTTTTTTTCAAGTAAATCTAAAACTGTTGCCCACGATTCATCAAGCGCAATAATAAAAAATTCAATAAAGATAAATTTTTTCGCCTTTGAAATTTCTTTACAAAAATCAGGAAAAAATTCTTCACCACACGAATAATACGAAATTTTATTATTTTCGTAGGGCACAAGGGAGCAAGTTTTATAAAAATACGTTTGCAAATCGCTTATTTCTGGATACTTTTCAATCACCTTCTGCACTTTTTCAGAAGATTTTGTGTATTCTTTTGAATAAGCCTTAACTTTTTCAACTTTCTTTTTTATAAGCAGACCATCAAAATTTATGTGATACAAAATATAGGCCACAACGCCAAAGAGCGGAAAAATTATTATAGGAACAATCCAAGCAAGTTTAAATTCATTTTTTCCCTTTGTATTTGAAAGAAAAATCATTGCAGAAAGAGAAAGTGCAATTGATGAAATGAAATAAAATTTGTAAGCCTGAAGCTTTACGCACAAAAAAATAATAAGTACAATCTGAGCCAAAAGCATTAAAAAAGTTAAAATTGTTCTGCCGTAAATAAACCGCTGAAAAAAAGTCCTAGCCTTTTCATTGCGAACAATTTTCTTAAAAAATTCATTTCGCTTCATATAAAATAATATAAATTATAGTAAAAAATATGTCATCAACTTTACCAAGCAAAAATTCCAACGGCAACCAGAAAAAATTTCGTTGATTTTAAATAATCTTGATGAATTTTAGGGCAAAATTCGAGTTTATTGCAATTTTTAGTACTTGGAGCAGAATTTTACTGATTCAAGAAGAATTTTGCTTCTCGCGCGTTCCGCGCTTCGGCAGTAAATTTTTGTAGAAAACCCGCTGTTCAGGGTTATCATTCAAAACCTACGGTTTTGAACGGCTACGCCGCCCTTACCATCGGGGCTAAGTCT
>CAZXCR010000203.1:0-4156 GCA_964639315.1 uncultured Treponema sp.
AAATTGTTCTGGCACCAAAAATCGATTCCAAAAGTTCACTTCGGCCCGCTCCCACAAGTCCGTAAAGCCCAAAAATTTCGCCTTTTTTAACAGTAAACGAAATGTCCTCGAGATAAGGCGCATATTTTGTAGAAAGATTTCGAATTTCAAGGTAATCCTTGCCAGGCGTGTTTGTAACATCAGGGAAACGCTTGTCAAGAGAACGTCCAACCATTGCAGAAATAAGTTCTTCCATCTTCGAATCTTTTGCGTTCTTTTGGTAAACCATATTTCCGTCTCGAAGCACCGCAATTTCATCGCAAATCTGAAAAACTTCGTCCATTTTGTGCGAGATATAAACAAAGGAAACTCCCTTTTCCTTTAAGTCCCGAACAATCGCAAAAAGTTTATTTATTTCCGGCTCAGTCAGTGATGACGTAGGTTCGTCAAGCACAATTATTTTTGCATTGTAAGAAACCGCCTTTGCAATCTCTACCATTTGCCGCTGAGACACAGACATTGTTCTCATTATTGTGTTTGGGTTAACATTCATTTTAAGCGAGTTAAAAAGTCTGCTCGACTCCTTGAACATACGCTTTTCGTCAACCATTCCAAATTTTTTTGGATAACGTCCAAGAAACAGGTTATCCATTACAGTTCTGTCCAGACATTGATTCAATTCCTGGTGAACCATCGAAACCCCATTTTCAAGCGCTTCTTTTGGACTTTGAAAGTCAATCGGTCTGCCATCAAGAAAAATTTGCCCCTCGTCCTTTGCATAAATTCCAAAAAGGCATTTCATCATTGTTGATTTTCCGGCACCGTTTTCGCCCATAAGCCCCAGCACAGAGCCTTTTTTAAGCGTAAGGTTAATTCCGTTTAAGACTTTGTTTTTTCCAAATGATTTTGAAAGGTTTTTTATTTCAAGTAGATTTTCGCTCATTTAGAACTCCAGTAATTTCAACTAAAACTATGAAATTTTAAATTTTTTGGGCGTTCCTGCACATTTACATCCAGCAGTCAGTTTTGTTTACCGGCATTACTGCCAATTTAATCTAAATACAAATATTTTTATTTGATGTGTGTGCAGGCGGGCTTTGCGTGGTTCCGGCATTCGCCTCCATTCTAAAAAATGCAGGTATTACCATTGTAAAATCACTAAAATAATCTACAAATTAAAATTCTTAAATTTTTGAAAATCTCGTGATTTTTCGCATTTTTTAGAACGCTTCGCGCCACTCCAATCCCTAACGCTCAGTAACAGCCAGTAAAAAAAACTAAAAGTAAATTTTACCAGATGCCCTTAATTTCATCACGGTTTCTCTGAAAGGAAGTCTGCTAAAAAAAATTAAAAACACTTTTTTAAAAGACTCCCTAATTTTTAGATAAAAACTACAAGGGACTGTCCAAAAAACGGTCAGCCCCTCATCACAAAAAAACTAGTATTTAAGTTTATCAGTATAGTCGCGACCAGAATTTGTCTTAACCATATTAATTGCGTATGCGTCAAAGCTGTTCAAGTTAGTAAATTTGTCAAGACAAGAAGCTTCGTTCTGACCGTCTCCCTGAACAACAGTAAGCTGAATGTTCAAAAGTGGAGCGTAGTAATTCAAAGCCGGAAGATATGAAGAAGCAAGGAAGTTATCAGCAGAGTTGTAAATAGTAAGAAGAACTTTCTTAGCAGAAGCATTTGTCTGTTTAATTCCCTGGTCGCGGTTTCCAGCAGCAAAGTTTTTCCAGTTGCTTGCATTTACACCAACATTCAAAGCAAGAAGAGCCTTTGTTTCAGGAAGATACATCAAATCAGCAGAAATTTTGTTTCCGTACTGGTCTTCTTCAGAAATACCCTTTGTGTAAACATCTTCGCCTTCAAGTCCGTCAAGAAGATTGCGAATAACCTGCAAAGTTGCTGTAGCCTGAGCATCTACGTTCTGAGAAACAGTTCCTGTAAGTTTTCCAGCGCCAATTGCTTCGATTGCATCAGCATTTGCATCGTAACCAAAGATTGGAACTCCAGCAGGATAGTTTGAAGCCTGCAAACATCCCATTGCCATTCCGTCGTTATTTGAAACAACCATATCAAGCTGATTGCCATATTTTGTTGCCCAACCGCCCATTGCGTCAGTTGCAGCATTTGCATTCCAAGTTGAACCGTCAGTTCCTGTCATTGCTTTTCCTTCAAGTTCTACAACCTTAAGAGTTTTTCCGCCAACTGTTACGCTACCAGCCTTTGAATCTGTTGGATCAGTAGTGCCATTCCAAGTACCAAGAGCCTTTCGAATTCCTTCAGTTCTAGCCTTTGAATCGTTATGTCCTACGTCTCCTACACAAAGAACATATCCAAGAACGCCATCGCCATTGCGGTCAATTTTAGAAGCATCCTGATTTGCAAGCCAGTCAACAATAAGTTTTCCTTGTACAGCACCGCCACCAGCTGCATCAAAGCCAACGTAGTAAGTTTTGTCGTTCCACTTCATTGTGTCCATTTCAATCTGACCAGTTGTAGGGTCAGACGGCTGACGGTTAAAGAAAACGAGTGGTTTATCTTTGTTTAAAGTAACATTTTTTGCGTCGTTTTTGCTGCAACTCATAAGTCCAGCAGCAGCCATAACGAGTGCCGAAATAGTAAATAATGCCTTTTTCATAAAAAAGCCTCCGTTTATTATTATGTGATATTAGTTTACGATTGAAATTTTCAGTAGTCAAATTATTTTTTATTTGGAGCAAATTCTGATGGTAACGCGCTGTCCAGGGCTCCGCTATCGCTCCGTTCTTTTTTTTGCAAAAAAAGAATGCTTTCGCACCCTTCCCATCGCGGCTAGGCTCTTACTGCCAAACTACCATTTCGCGAGTTACCACGGCGCTGAATGTTTAGAAGGTAGAATTTGTCGCGAGCTTTCTTGCGAAAAGTCGCAAGCTTACGCTTGCTAACGAATGTGGGCATACGTAACCGTAAGGTTGCGGCGAATTCGCTCCAAGTAAATAAAAATTACAAAAACTAGAATTTTAACCTAGCAAAAGGTTTTACTACTTTCCATCACAATTTTTTCGTAGACTTCGCTAAATGGCAGTTTGGTACTTTTTGCAATCTGCGAAACGCTTTCGTATTCTGGATAAAAACGCTTTTTTCCGTACACATCCACAACTTTTACTCTTGCGCTCTCTCCAAAAACTTTAACACAGCACTCAGAACGCTCAAGGCAGGTACGCCCCATTTCTACTCTTCTAATTCCGATTGTTGTTGTGTGTGTAAAAATAATTTTTTCCATTTTCGGCTCATCATCAACTTTACAAAGCACAACTAAAAGCCAGGCAGGTCGATTTTTTTTCATAAAGCACGGAAGGTAGTGAACATCAAGCGCCCCTTCAGCAAAAAGTTCTTGCATTACAAAACCCAGCGCTTCTCCAGTGGAATCATCAATATTTGTTTCGAGTTTTAGAATTTTATCGTGCAAACAGGAATACTCTTTTTTATCATCCTTAGTTTCTATGAGCATTGCGCGAACAATATTTGCCACAGCGTAATTCCGCTTTCCTGCGCCCATTCCAATTTTTTTTAGAACAAATTCTTTTGGCAGGCAAAAATCCGTGGCAACTGCAGCAACAAAGGCCGCTCCTGTTGGAGTAACAAATTCTCCACGCTCACTAATTATTTTAAGCGGAATTGAAAAATCCTGAGCAATATTTGCAACCGCTGGAACTGGAACGCTCAAAATTCCGTGCTGGCACCTTACAGTTCCCGTTCCTTCACACAAAAACGGCACAAAAACTTTTTCAACCTTAAGGCTGTCAAAGCAAACCGCCAGCGCAATTACATCAACAATCGAATCAATTGCACCAAGTTCATGAAAATGCACCTGCTCAACCGGCAGTGAATGCGCCTTACTTTCCGCCTTTGCAATTATTTCAAAAATTTTATGAGCAAGCTTCCGCGCATTTTCGGTCATCTTTGTTCCGTCAATTATTTCAAGAACCGCCTGCAAATTTCTGTGCTCGTGATGACTATGATGACTCTGTTCAGTTAACTGCCCGCTGTGCTCGTGACAAAATTCGCTGTTCTCGTGGCAAGATTCGCTGTGTTCGTGCAAGTCTTCGCCGTAACCGCCGCAATCTTCGTCGTGCTCGTGCAAGTCTTCGCCGTAACCGCCGCAATCTCCGGTCACATTATTTTCGCCCT
>CAZXCR010000204.1:0-4147 GCA_964639315.1 uncultured Treponema sp.
TTTTTCTTTCGTTCAGTTTTTATTCTTGCTATGCTGACCTTTACGGAATGATAAATCAGGAAGTTCCGCTCGAAACAAACGGAATTTCTGGAAACGTAACAGCTTTTACAAGGGCTGGAAATTACATTTGGGTTTCTAACGGAAATATTTACTACAAAACAAACACTCCATCTTCCGAATATTACGCTCAAACTGGTTCTTACAACGGACAGTGGCAAAAAGCAGCAGTTCCGGTTCTTTCAAATTCAGAAGATTACATTGTAAAATCCACAGCACATTTTATAAGCGCAGACCAAAGCAATCTTTACACCCTGATTTATGTTTGGTACGAAAACACTGACGGTGAAAATGACATCGAATCGCGCCATCTTTACACAACAGCAATCAGCTCCCTTACAGACGCATCTTCAATTTCCGAAAGCGACTGGACTGAAATCGACATAAGTTCAATTGCCGGAAGTAACGAAAAGGCAGTAGTTTCGCTTTTTGACAATCAGGCAGTTGCAGACGAAAACAGACTTGCCTACGCCCGCATTTATGATTCAAGCAGCAGTTCTTACAAAGTTTACAAATTGAACGGAAGCACAGCCCTTTCTTCAAGCGATGAAATTTCAGAAAACGGAGCCGGAAGCGCAACCTGCAGTGCAATTTACTTTCCAAAAGACGGCAACACTTACTTTAGTTCATATTATGCACTTAATGCAAACAGCACATACATTTACTATTCAAAATCAACAACTTCATCAAACAACGCAAGTTTAGGCACTGCTCTTTACTACGCAAACGGATACAGCGGCACTGATTTTACCCTCGACGGTGAAAGCGCACAGGAAGTTGCACTTGGTGGCGGCGGAATTCTTTCAATCGGCGTTACATCAAATTATCTTCTTTTGGGAACAAGCGTGGGACTAAGGCACACCGCCTTAACTAACGGAATTCCAGATTCTTCACTTGCAGATTTTTCTAGCGGAAACAATGCAAAGTCAGTAATTTCAGAATATGTTTTCAAAGTTTTTATTCTTGACCCAACAAAGCAGGAAGACACAACAGTTGAAGCAAACGGAACTGACGAATACTGCGCTTCGGTAATCTACGGTTCAATTTCAAGTTCTTCAGATTCTTTTGACGAAACCGGACTTTACTCATATTATCCTGGAAGAGGCACCTGGAACCGCGACGGAACTTCAGACGAAGAAAGCAACGGAAATTAAGAGCAGTTGATTAAGCCTAGTTGACAGAGGATTTTTTTCAAGATGACCTAAAATCTATCTGACAAAAAGTCCTCTTTGTTGCCTTTAACGCATTTTTATCAGTTTTAACATTTTTAGCAATTTTAGCAATTTTCCTTAACAAAACCGCGCTTTTTAGATTAGAATTCCTTTATGAAAGATTTATTTGATTCAATTTCAAATGAACACGAGCCACTTGCCGCGAGAATGAGACCGCGCACTCTGGACGAATATATTGGTCAGGAACATATTGTTGGCAAAGGCAGACTTTTGCGCCGGGCAATTGCAGCCGACCAACTTACTTCAGTAATTTTTTACGGTCCGCCTGGAACTGGAAAAACCACGCTCGCACGCGTAATTGCAAATCACACAAGTTCAAATTTTATTACCCTCAATGCAGTTCTTACGGGCGTTGCAGACATTAGAAATGCAATAGAACAGGCTGAAAATCTAAAAAAACTTTACGGACAAAAAACAATTCTTTTTGTTGACGAAGTTCACCGCTGGAATAAAAGTCAGCAGGATGCACTTCTTCCGTGGGTAGAAAACGGAACAATCATTTTAATTGGCGCAACTACAGAAAATCCTTTTTTTGAAGTAAACAAGGCGCTGGTAAGCCGTTCAAGAGTTTTTCAGTTAAAGCAACTTACGGAAGAAGATCTAAAAAAAATCGCTCAGGCAGCACTTTCAAGCAAAGAAAGAGGCTATGGAAACTACAAAGTCACTTTTGAAGACGGCGCACTCGAACATCTAGTAAAAACCGCAAACGGAGATGCCCGTTCCCTTTTAAATGCGCTCGAACTTGCAGTTGAAACAAGTCCGGAACACTGGAATCCAAAGGCAAATCCGCCAGTTCCACCTTACGGAACTGAAATTTTTATCAACAGAGAATGCGCAGAAGAATCAATTCAAAAAAAAGTTGTACTTTACGACAAAGACGGCGACTACCACTACGACATTATAAGTGCCTTCATAAAAAGTCTTAGGGGTCGCGATCCCGATGCTGCCTGCTACTGGCTTGCAAGAATGGTTCGTGCCGGAGAAGATCCGCATTTTATTTTCAGAAGAATGTTAATCAGTGCCTGCGAAGACACAGGACTTGCTGACCCTTACGCAATTTCTGTTGTGGAAAGCTGCGCAAACGCCTTTGACAGAGTTGGAATGCCTGAAGGAAGATATTTTTTAACGCACGCAGCACTTTATCTTTCAACCGCGCCAAAGTCAAATTCCTCAATGGCATTTTTTGACGCACTTTCTTGCGTAGAAAAAAACGATGCAAAAGTGCCAAATCACCTAAAAGACGCAAGCCGCGACGCAGAAGAATTTGGTCACGGAAAAGGTTATCTTTATCCGCACGCATACAAGGACCATTGGGTGGCGCAACAGTATTTACCCGACAATCTTGTAGGAAAAGTTTTTTATTCGCCGTCGGATCAGGGGTACGAAGCAAAAATCCGCGAAGAAGTTTTAAGCCGCCGCGAAGTTCAAATTTCAGCAATTCTCGAAGATGAATCTTACGCTAACGGAAAAAATGCGCTCACTGACTGGTGGAACACGAATCCTCATTTTAACGGATTTGAAAAAACTGAAGAAAATTTAAGCTGGTCGCCTTCTGACAAAAGCAAAGAAAATCTTTTGGAAAGCGCAGATAAACTGTGGAAGGCAAGACTCGATTCAAACAAGGCGGAAATTCTTTTGCACCTCCGCAACGAAATGATTTCAAGCGCAAAAACTCTCCGCCACCACAGAAATTTAATTGTTGGCGCAGACGACGGACTTTTGCTCTACGATTTAATGCGAAAATCCCCGGAAGGAATAACCTGCGCCCTTTGCAGAAAGCAAAATTCAATCAGCGTATTAAGTCAGTATGCTTCAAGCCTTAATGATTTGGACCGCCCTCACCTTGCACTTTTGCCCGAAGGAAATATTTTTGAAAATCACTCGCTTTTAACCAGCGCAAAACTTTTTTCAAACACAATTTTTGACAGAGTTTTTTTTAGAGACATTTTCGCAAATTCAACTGACATAAAAAATTGCGTTCAGGAACTTTTGCTTTTTTACAACAGTGGAATTTTAGAAAAAGACGCAAAAATAATTTTTTCCCAGCGAATTCCCAAAAACGGACAAAAAATTGCCCTGCTCATAAAAGAGCAAATTCTAAACGAGCAAAAAATTCAGGATGAAAGTTTAAATGAAATCTGCAAAAAACTTCTTGAACTTGAAAATGACTTTTTTGCAAACAAGGAAATTCCGCTTTTCGCATTTGATTCAAGTACCATAAAAAATTCTTTCGAAACTGAAAACTTTGAAGTTAGCGTAAAAAACGAAATTCTTACAGAAAAACGCCGGCTAAATCCAGCTGAAATTTCAAAATGGTTCAATCCGGAATCTTCTTACGGAAAAGCAGTGGCAGAAAAATTAAATCCAGATGAAATTTCAAAACTCGTAAATCTTCTTGAAGAAAACTGCAAAAAAAAGCTCTTCAACTGGTCATACGAAAATTCGTTTGTTAGCGTTGGGCTGGGAGATTTTTTAGTTGAGCAATAGAATTTTTCTGTCGTGCGCGGTTACCAGAAGACTTTCTCTGGCAAAAAAAATTTATTTGTTAACTAGAAAATTTTCTGCAAGTACAGCGCGCGCTTTTGTCGTGCGCGGTTACCAGAAGATTTTTTTTCTGCAAAAAAAATTTATTTGTTAAGCAAGAATTTTACTTCAAGTACGCGCAGCACATGTAATGTCGAAGATTTATTCTGAACTAAAAAAATTTGTTGTTAAGAAGAAAATTTTCTACAAGTACAGCGCGCGCTGCTTACTAAAAGATTCCTTCTTGCCAAAGAAAATTTTTTCTTAACTAAAAATTCTATTAGGTCGAATTTCGAGTTTAAATAAAATTTACAAAAAAGGTGAAAAAGCCTAGC
>CAZXCR010000205.1:0-4133 GCA_964639315.1 uncultured Treponema sp.
CCTGTCGAAATCAAGCGACTATTACTGATAAAATTTTCTGTTATAAAAAATTTATTTCTTAATAAAAAAAATTTGCAGGCACGAAAATAAAATTTATCTTTTGCTAAAATATTTTTTTGAAATAAGGTGATTTGTAAAAATCAGGAAAAATACGTCCATTACTGCAGCAACGGCTGAAAAAAGTGTAATCAAAAGGGAATCAAAAAAAATCGAAAAAATGCCTAAAATAACAAAAGGAAAGCCTGCAACACACCACATAAGGCATATTCCTTTCTTGTAGTTTTTTCTGTCCTCGAGCATTCCTTCTGGAATACTGCCGCCTAAAAAAAACTTAGAAGACTTTCCTATAAAGAGAGATAAAATTCCCATAATTTCGCACATGGAAAAAAAGGCAAACAATATAAAAGTTAAGGAAAAGATTCTGACCATAAATTTAAATTTTCTCTGTTTAAGTTTAAGTCTGGCTAAAAAAATAATTTTTAAAAGCCGAAAGTAATTTAAATTTTAAGGGTAGTTCCTTAAAACAGTTTGAAAGTTATAATTTTTTTTCCAAAATAATTTATAGGCGGAATTTCAAGTTTAAATAAATTTTACAAAAAAGGTGAAAAAGCCTAGCCCCGACTGTAACGGCGCGAAGCGTTGAAAAACGCAGTTTTTGAATGAAACCGTGGAACAGTCGCAAGCTTACGCTTGCTAACGAGTTTGTCGCAAGCGACAAACTCGCAGTCTCTTTGTAAAAAAAAATCTATTTCTTAACAAAGCATTCTACGAGTTTCGCTTGCCGAAACTCGGGAAGCAACCGTAAGGTTGCGACGAATTCGCTCCAAGTAAGTAAAAATTGCAAAAATTCGAATTTTGACTTTACAACAAAAAAAAATCAGTCTCTTCTTAGAATTCCTGTTTCTAGATCTTTTGCAGCACGATTTTTTATTTGGAAATGCTGTTTTTTGCCGGTTGCAGTGCGAGGAATTTCTTTTACAAAAGCAAAATATCTTGGTCGCTTATAAGATGAAAGCATAGGACTTTTTGAGCAGAAATATGCAAGTTCGCTGATTGTAAGAGAATCATCTTCTGGAACAACATAAGCTGCCATAGCCTGTCCGCGAACTTTATCTGGAACTGAAGTTACAATGCAATCTCTTACTTTAGGATGTTCGTTTATTGCTTCTTCAATTTGAGTTGGATAAATATTTTCTCCGGAAACAACCATCATATCATCTTTGCGGCCGCGAATTGTTACAATCCAATTTTCATTCCACGTTCCTGTATCGCCGGTGTAATACCAGCCTTTATAAAATCTTTCGCGATTCATTTCGTCATTTTTGAAATATGAAAAAGAAGATTTTGGCGACTTTATAATAACTTCGCCTTCCGTCATATTGTCGTGAACAACCATATCGTCTGGGTCAGCTTTTTTGTCTTCGTAGAGATTTACAACGCGCACTTCGTCATCAATGCAACTTCCGCCAACAGAACCTGCTCCTTCGGGAAGATCGTAGGGTCTTAAAATTGCATTCCAGAAAGTTTCTGTTGTTCCGTAACCGTTAAAAATATTTGGAGTAAGAGTGTTTCCAAAGCGAATGCAGTCTACTCTTGAAAGCGGCGCTCCCATAGTAACAATTCCGCGCAAATTTGAAAGATCTCTTTTTTCAATTTCCATAGCGCGACATAGCATTTCAAGATTTGTAGGCGCTCCCATAAGAAAAGTTATTTTGTATTTTGAAACCCACTCAAGTGCGCAAGAAGGCTTAAACTTTCGCATAACAACTACAGCGCCGCCCACGTAAAAAACAGGTCCTGGTCCTCCAGAATGACAGCCTCCGCGATGAAACCACGGCGTCATATTAAGCGTAACATCGTAGCGGTTAAGCGGATACTGCATAATAACATCGTGCGCAGTAAGGATTTCGTTCATATCATTTACAGGAACTGACTTAGGAAGAGCTGTTGTGCCGCTAGTGCAAAGTCTTAAAACTTCGTCGTAAACATTAGGGCGAAAATCAATTTCAGGTTCGGTGCAAGCTTCGTCTTTTATAAAATCTTCATAAAGAAAATGACCTTCTGGGACTTCTTTGCCTTCAATATTATCCGCAAGAATATAAAAAGTGTCTTTGCATTCAGTAAGTTTTGAAGCTTCAAGAACCACATCCATTGTGTTTGCAGAATAAATCATAACTTTTGGTTGATTGTGATTCATTAAAAGAGCAAGTTCTCCTGCCGCAAGACTCGCATTTGCCGCAAGCAGAATAGCGCCAATTTTTCTAGGGCCAACATACGAAACCGCAAATGCAGGACAATTTCTAAGCACAGAGATAACAACATCATTTTTCCCGATTCCCTTTTTTTGCAGGGCATGGCAAAACTGATTTGCTTCATTGTTAAGCTGAGTGTAAGTCCACTGACGGCCAGTATCTGGATCAATAACCGCCGGAGAAGAAGCGTAACGCCTTACATTGCGACGGAATCCGTTTATCCACAAAAAATCGTGCTCAAAAGTGTCGATGAACATACTTGCGTCGTAGGTGCGCTCGTAAACCTTAAGAATTCCGTTGTTTTTCTTGATTTCTGCAATATATTTTGAAGCCGTTTGCCTTGTAATGTTGCATTTTGCAGCCACTTCGCTGATTGAAATGTCTGGATTTAAGTTACAAAGCTTTGTGATTTCCGAAAAAATGTCTGATTTTGTTTCTGATGTTAATTTCATACGTTTAAAATATATCTATTGAACATAAGCGTCAATATTAAATAAAAAATATTTTTTATGTTAACAGGTGCTGATGATTAAGGGAAAATTTGAAGTTGTTGAAAATTTTGCTTATTTGGAGCGAAATTTTTTTTCTGCCAAAAATTTTTTTTCTCGCGCACGGTGTGCGCTCGGCTGCAATTTTTTTAGGAAACCGGCCTTTCAGGGTTTCATTCTTCCGCTATCGCTCCAGAACGCTTCGCGCCCTTACACGCCGGGCTAAATTTGATTAACTTTGGGCATTAAAAAAACAAATCTTATCAACAAGACCGCGAGTTTGTCGCTTGCGACAAATTTGCTTCTTAACAAAAATATCTAAAATGAATTTATAAAAAAACTGCGTCAGGATGGGGAAGGGCGCGGAGCGCGTGTTTTTGCGTTAGCAAAAATACCGGCCGAATAGGCAAGCCTGGACCAGCCGTTTACTAAAAATGCTTCGCCCAAAGTTTGAAAAAAGAGAAAAAAAATACTAATCTTGCAGGACGGGGAATTTTTTTATGGATTATCAGTTTGCAAGGACGGCGCTTACTTTTGGCCGGGAAAATATGGAAAAACTCGCGAATGCCAGGGTGATTGTTTTTGGAATTGGCGGGGTAGGAAGTTACGCAGTTGAGGCGTTGGGGCGGTCGGGGGTTGGCGCAATTGATATTGTTGATGACGACAAAATTTGCCTTTCGAATTTAAACCGTCAGCTTTTTGCACTTCATTCTACGCTCGGAAAAAACAAGGTGGACGCTGCCGAAGAAAGAATTCACGACATAAATCCTAACTGCAAGGTTACTAAACACAAAATTTTTTTTACGCCGGAAAATTCTTCTTTGCTTGATTTTTCGCTTTATGATTACGCAGTTGACTGCATTGATACGGTTAGTGGAAAAATCGAAATTGTGATGAAGGCTAATGAAGCGAAAATTCCTGTAATAAGTTGCATGGGCGCGGGAAACAAAGTTGACCCTACGAAATTTCAGGTTGCTGACATTTCAAAGACCAGCGTTTGTCCGCTTGCAAGAGTTATGCGCCGGGAACTTTCAAAGCGGCAGATAAAAAAAGTAAAATGCGTGTTTTCTACCGAAAGTGTGATTCCGCCACAGAGTTTGTCGCAAATTCCGCCACAGACTGAAACTTTTGAAGAGGACTGCGAAACTCCGGAGCCTAAGGGGAAAAAACAGATTCCGGGAAGCAATGCCTTTGTTCCTTCAGTTGCCGGACTCATAATCGCTGGCGAAGTTTTGAAGGACATTACGAATTTTCACGCAACGGATTTTGCTGCGAGTGGTAAGTAGATTTGATGAGAAGTGGATTTTTTTGGTTAAGAAAAGGACTTTTGCTTAACTGGAAATTCTGTTGGTAACTGGCGGGGTTTTTGTTAAGTGATAGATTTTTTGTTAAG
>CAZXCR010000206.1:0-2133 GCA_964639315.1 uncultured Treponema sp.
TTTTATATATGTTGTCAATTACAATTAAAACCAAAGACCTGATTTAAGGGATTAAAACGTTAACGGATGCTTCACAAATGTAGCATCAAAAGCGTCACTGATTAAAACCAAAGACCTGATTTAAGGGATTAAAACAAAAAGTATGCCTTTTCAAATTTATACTTCATTTTTTTTCTATTAAAACCAAAGACCTGATTTAAGGGATTAAAAACTCTCGGTAAGAGTACGTTGAAAGGTCTGAGTCCAGGTAGCACATTAAAACCAGGACGGCAGGTGAGGAGACTGTGCGAATTTTTTGTGTGAGTGGTGGGGAATACTGTCCGCCTGCGATGCTTTCACGCGTGAGGGATTGTAGGGGCGCCGAAGGCGTTCCGGAGCGTAACGAAGTGAAGCGGAGGAATGAAGGCGAATGCCGGAACCCCGAAAAGCCCGACGGCAGTTTACTGCCGGCACGCCCATATTGCGAGTTTTCGTAAAAAATTCGGGAAGCAACTGGAATGGGTTTTACTCTGGGATTTTTATGTTTTTTACATCTACCGCATTGATTATATTTGACTTTGGGCTTTTAGTTAAAAAGCCTAAAGAGTATAAAGGCAATGTATAAAACCCTTGTGAACTGACGATGTTTGCATCTGCTATTTTTACGGCTGGATGAGTTCCATATTTTTTACTGTTTGCAAGAACAAATTTCATACTTGTTGCTCTGTTGTTACTTGCTTTGCATTCAATAATTCCTATCTGACCGTCTTGTTCAAATAAAAAATCAAGTTCTGGAGAACCGCTTGGGGCATGAAAATAGAACAGAGGTTTACTGTTTGTTGCAAAAGCAGAGGCTACCATGTTTTCTGCAATAGCCCCTTTGTATGCACCTAAGTTACCAGAAAGAATTTTTGCAGGAACATCTTCACTTAATTGCGAAACAAGCAAACCTGTATCAATAAAAAAGACTTTGAATTCAGTTGCAATTTTTACAGCTTCCAGAGGTAATGTTAATTCTCTTGTATTGTAGGAACGTACGACAAGACCTACATCTTCAAGATACTGCAAACCATCAGCTTTTTCTGGAGAGTGACCTTTTACATCAACTAAACTGAATTGAAATTTTTTATATTCCTTTGAAAGTTGTGCAGGTAAAGATTTTAAACATGCTTCAGCACGAAGTTTTAAGACTTCATTTATTTTGTCATTTCCATTTGAATCTTTGTAGCGGCCAAAATCATCTTTTATTGACTGTAAAATTTGATTTTGAATTTTGCGAACTAAGTTTAAATCATGTGTTTCAAAAAAGGATGAAACAACTTCTGGCATTCCACCAGTAATTAAAAATTGAAGATATAAATTCCGCATACTTTCATGGACAGATGGAGAAATCATCGTTTTTTGTTCAAGAGATTTTTTTACATAAGCAAGAACTTTTTCATCGATTCCAGTATTGATTAGAAATTCTGAAAAAGTCAGTGGGTACATTGTAAGCTGTTCTTCATAACCAACTGGCACACCGCGGATATAAGGGCTGCGAAAACCTTTTACACCAAGAAAACTTCCTGTGCATATTACATCAAAGCGCTTGTCTATATCCCAATATTTTAGGGAACTTCTTGCATTTGGACAGTCTTGAATTTCATCTAAAATTAAAAGGGTTTTTCCAGGTATAAATCTTGCTGAAGAAATATTTGCTGTGATAGAAAGAATCATTTGGTCAACGTCAAAATTTTCTTGAAAAGCTTTATGAACTGATTTATTTTCCCGTAAGTCAAGGTAAACTACATTTTCGTAAAATTCTTCACCAAATTTTTTTGCAATATAAGTTTTTCCAATCTGCCTTAGACCGTTTATTATAAGCGGATGGTGGGGATTGTTTTTCCAAATAATAAGATCTTCCCAAATACTTCTTTTAAGCATATAAAACCTTCTGTACTGGAATTATACAGTAGTTTTGTCATTTTTCAAAGGAATTTTGGTTAATATTTTGTCATTTTTCAAAGGATAAATGTGTAAAATTTTGTCAAAATTCAAAGGATAAAAAACGAGCTTTGTACCAGTCAATAAAAGTGGACAAAAAAAGTTATTTTTCTAAATTTTAATTTTTAAGAGTGGACAAATTATCAGTTTTTTCTTCATTATCGTTTTTAG
>CAZXCR010000206.1:2143-4132 GCA_964639315.1 uncultured Treponema sp.
ACCTTTTTCTGAACGAATTTTGGTACATCTGTTAAAATACGATTTCTGAATGTATTGCGTTGTTCCAGCTCTCCAGTTCTGTAGCGTTCTTCATAATGATTAGGTCATAACCTTTTACCACATTGCATATTACAGAAAGAAAAGCGTGAGGTTATGAAGCTAAAGCCCGGCGCGAATGAAGAAAATAATGTTTTAGCGTGTTTTTTTTTCGCGGGGTGGAGAATTTTAAGATTTTCGTTAAAATCCGGGCTTTGGGACACGCCCGTGTTGTGAGGTTTCCTAAGAAAATTCGGGAAGCAACCGCAGGTTGCGATGCAGGTCAATACTGTGAGGTTTTGTAATGTTCACTAAAAATCAACTTTGGAAAGGTATCGTTTTAGTAAAAACTCGCAAAAATAGGGGAATGTATGAATGCCGTTTTCAAAACCGATATTTCCATTTATAAACTTAATGCCTGTTGTAATATCCGGATATTTATCGCTCGAAATTAAAGTGCGTAAAGATTTTGCCGTTCCATTTGTTGCTTTAATTTCTACCGGCACCAGAGATTTTTTTGTACGGACAAAGAAGTCTTCTTCAAGGGTCGAATCTTCTCTTTTATAATAGAAGAGATTGTAACCCTGTTTGCTTAAACTTTCGGCGGCAATGTTTTCGTATAAGGCGCCTTTGTAAACATTCATATTCTTGTTTGCACGAAGGTCTTCTTGAGATTCTTCATCAAGATTTGCAATTAAAAGTCCTGTATCTTTAAAATAGATTTTGTACTTGTTTTCATCATAATTACCCTGCAAAGGTAAATCTGCAGTGTGAAGGCAGTAACAAATATTAATCATTCCGGCATCACTGAGCCATTCTATGCAGCCCCAATAATCCTTGAATTTTGCACCGCTGGCAACTTTTGAAATCTGAAACTTTTTGTTTTCTTTTGCAAGCTGAACTGGGATATGATTAAAAACATTCAGAACGCGAGTTTTTTCGATTCCTTCAACATATTTTTTTATATCTTCCTTGTAATCAGTCAAAAGTTCTTTCTGTAAATCCAGACTTCCTTCAAAAGTTCCCTTCTCTATGTAAGACCTTACAACCGCCGGCATTCCGCCAAGAATACAGTAATCCAGATAAAGTGAACTGAAAGTTGAAATTGTAGTCTGATTAAAAGCAGCGCCAGAAATCATATGAGAAAGCAAGTCATCAATGCTGTCTTTTTCATAACCTTTAGCCCAGAGGAATTCCTCAAAATCCATGGACTGCATTTCAAACTCAGATTTATATCCTACACTATTGCTCTGGATTCTCTTATAGTTGATTCCGAGCATTGAACCTGAACAGATGACATCAAATCGCTTATCAATACAAAATGCTTTTAGCGAAGTCGCAATTTCCGGATAGTCTTGAATTTCATCAAAAAGAATCAGAGTTTTATTTTCAAGAAACTTTTTTGAAGGATCTATACGGGAAATATTTTTAATGATGCTCTGAACATCATATCCATCTTCGCAGATACTCTTATATTTTTTTTCAATGGCAAAATTTATTTCGATAAAGTTCTCGTAACTTTCTGCAAATTTTTCAATTGAAGCAGTCTTCCCTATCTGACGGGCACCTTTCACAATCAGAGGCTTTTTATCCGATGCGCATTTCCATTCATTAAGAAAATCATCAATCTTTCGTCTTAAATACATAGGGAGATTATAACATAAACGAATAAAAAATGTGGGATTTTTATAAAATATTTGCTAAAAGATGAGGGAGATTTGAGAGAAATGTACCAGTTTGTACCAGTCAACAAAAGTGGGTAAAAGCGGTTTGAATTTTCTTTGTGTGAGACCCCAAACTAAATTCGGGGTGACTTGTTATTAAACTGGGGCACTTGCGTGCCCGAATTGCTGAAAATTTTATAACGCGATAGCCCGGTGACGGCCCACAAACTAATCTTCAAGTTGGGCTGTGTACTTTTTAATTCTTGAAAAAGCGTAAATTGCGGTTATA
>CAZXCR010000207.1:0-4114 GCA_964639315.1 uncultured Treponema sp.
AGTTCCGATTGGCATAAGATTTGCTTCTTTCCCTGTGTCAATTCTAATTCCGCTAGGACCGTCCGCTGTGCACGCAACAGGAATTTTGTAGTTGTGCAGACTTTCGCTTAATCCGCCAAAAGCACTTGTAACTCCCATTGTAACTTTTGCGCTCATCATTCCTTCGCCGCGTACAATTGTGGAAAGTTCAGTTATGTTCAGCTGAGCCACAAAATCATTGAGCAGAGAATGGTCTTTCTTTACGCTTTCAAAGTCGATTTTTTTGTTGCCAGTAAATTTTAGTTCTGGCGGAAGATTTTCCTGAATCCGCTTTTTTAAATCCACCTTGCTAACTGGAACATCTTCATAACAAAGTTCAAGATTTTCTTCGCAAGCGTTTTTAGCTGCACTTTTCATCCTTTTAAAATTCTGTGTTGGCGCTGCTGCCTGCTCAAGTTGTTCAACAATTTGGTCTTCGCCAAGTTCAATGTTCAGGTCAATTTTTTTTGCACTTAAAGAATCGCTTCCGGCAAAAACAAAATATTTTCCCTTTTCAAGAATCCAGCAAAACTCGTTGCCAGTTGCGCCCGAATCATCATAAGAAGCAAAATCTGCAAGATTAAATTCTATTTCAAGCGTGCAGGATTTTCCCGGTTCAAGAAGCGGAGTTTTTTTGTACGCAGCAAGAACTTTTGAAGCCTTACCAAGTTTTCCTTGCGGACACTGAAGGTAAAGTTGCAGCGTTTCTTTTCCAGCGTAAATTTTTCCAGTATTTGTAATTTTCGCACGCAGCTTTACTTTTTTAGAGTCGAAGGAACTTTCTAGAATTTCAGTTGAAAAATCTGTGTAAGACATTCCAAATCCGAACGGAAACAGAATTTTTTCTTTTGCGAAAGTCAAAAAATATCTGTAGCCAACAAAAATATCTTCCTGGTAAAAAATTTTGTCTTTTTGCCCGAAATTTTTTGTAGAAGGATAGTCGTTTATGTCTAGCGCGATTGTGTCGCTTAGTTTGCCGCACGGAATTGCATTTGCACTAAGAACATTTGCCGCTGCTCTTCCAGCTTCCATTCCGCCCTGCCAAACATAAATTGCAGCCGTAATGTGATTTTTAAATTTTGCATCGTTTATAAAACTTGTGTCCATAATTCCGCAAGTGTTAAAAACCACGCAAACTTTATCAAAAAAAGCGCAAAGATTTTCAAGAACGAGCTCTTCCTCTTTGCTCAAGTACCAGCTGCCTTCTTTGATTGCAAGGTCTTTGTCTTCACCGGCATTCCGCGAAATAACATAAATTGCCTTATTTGAAGTTTTGCTTTCTTCGCGGGCAAGTTCTTTAGAAACCGGCATTTCTTTTTGACTCCACGGCTCGCCTGCCCAAACTCCGCCGCCAGTATCAAAAGGATTTTCTTTTCGCCATTCGTTGTAAATTGAAATAAGATTTTTGCTGATTTTCGGTCCTTTTTGTAACGCAGAAAGATTTACAAGTTCATCAACAAGAACCGTTCTGTAGGGAACGTGAACTGAACCGCCAGAACCGAGTCCGCTGTAAAGAAAATCGAATGCAGCCCTTCCAAAAACGCTTACAGTGTCGTCTTTTAAAAGCGGCAGAGTGCAATTTTCGTTTCGTAAAAGAACGCAGCCTTCTTCAGCCGCCATTAAATTCATTTCGTAAAAATTCATATTTTTCCTCGTTTTTTTTGTGATTATTTTCAAGTTTGTAAATCCATATTACTTCAAGACTATGCTTCGTAAAAGTGTTATTTTTTCAGTTCAGGGATTTTTTTTGCTGACAGGTAAAATTGCGAGTGTTATTTATTTGGAGCAAAATTTTTTAGCTCAAGTGCGCGTCGCAAGCTTCGGCATTGCTTTGTTAAGAAATAGATTTTTTTCTTAACAAAAAATTCTATCAGTAACAGGCGTGTGCACCGGTCTTCGCTTGCTTGCGTCTTTTTCTCGCGCACAGTGTGCGCTCGGCTGCAAATTTTATTACAAAGCCCGCTGTCCAGGGTTGTCATTCAAAACCTGCGGTTTTGAACGGCTACGCCGCCCTTACCATCGGGGCTAGGTTTGGCTAGGCTTGTGCGTTAAGAAAACAAATTCTTACCAAGAAGACCTGCGAGTTTTTGAAGAAAACTCGTGAAACAACCGCAGGTTGCTATAAACACAGCGCCGATTGAGCTTGTCGAAATCAAGCGGCTGTTACTGACAAAATTTCTTGTCCCAAAAAAATCAATTTCTTAACAAAAAATTCCATCAGTAACCGGGCGCTTTTTTACCGTTCTGATTTACACTTACCTAATGAAAATTGAAATTTTTGCCTCTTCTTTATACAATTCCTTTGTGAAAAAAATTTTTTTTGTTTGCATAATGAATTTTTTTGCGTTTTTCTGCTTTGCGCAAAATTTTATAAATCAGTTTGATTTTTCTTTTGAAATAAAAAACGGCTTTACCCACGAAAAATTTGGCGAGTATTTATTTTCGTCCGCGGATTCAAGCAAAAAAGTAAGCTACCTGGAGTGGGAATCAGATGCACTTTATTCTCTTGGAATTGACGG
The DNA here is from genome assembly GCA_964639315.1 of uncultured Treponema sp. Lineage (GTDB taxonomy): Bacteria > Spirochaetota > Spirochaetia > Treponematales > Treponemataceae > Treponema_D. Next base: position 2,538 of record CAZXCR010000207.1, read on the forward strand.
AAATCTCTGCTGGAAAAATTTTTTTGTAACCGGCGGATTTGAAGCACTTTTTCCAACTTTTGGCGCTTATATGACAGATTCTGACTGGGCTGGCGATTTGCAAACAAATTATGCGGAATTTACAAACTCTGCACAAAAAAATTATTCCTGGAATGCCGGGCTCAGCTATTGTATTGCTTTGGAAAGAGGCGTTTTTTTTGCTCCCCTAGTTTTTTATGAACACAGATACGACAGTTTTCTTGGTAGCAACGGTTACGGTTACTACGGAAATTCTGCTTACAGCAAAACTGGCGAAAATGTTGCGTGGAACAGCGAAAATGCGCGCTATGCAAAGTGTTCAGATATTTCGTATGAGCGGCAAAGCGATTGTGTTTTTGCAGGATTTTCTTTGGGCGCAAAGTTTAGTCAGATTAAGTTTGAAACAAGTTTTTTTGCGAGTCCCTTTAGTTGCATAAAAACGCGCGATTATCATTCTGATTTGTCTGGAAGCGGACTTGACTACACAATGTACGCTTATTTTACTGACCTTTTTAGTATTTTAGGTACAAAGGCAAAATTTGAATGGAACTGCACTTCTTTTGCAGCCTTGAATTTAAATCTGGATTTTTATTACAGTCCGCTGCTTAAGGGTAAACTTTTTTCAAATTACTGGTACAAACGCACTTCGGCAAGTTACGGAGTGCTTTCTGATTCAAGCGAATATTCCCTTCTAAACCAAAAGTCTGGAACAAAACTTTTTATTTTTCAGTTGACCTTAGGTTTTAAAATGACCTTTTAAAATTCACTTCTGATTTTTAAATTTACAAAAAAAACAGCCGCTGGAATATTTCCAACGGCTATCTGCTATTTAACAAAAAATTGTTCTAACTAGTCAAAAACTACTCAAACAAAACTGGAGAAGCTACGCTGTCATCAAATTCAAGAGGAATTGCGTTTCCTGTAACATCGTAGTAAGACCAAGTTGCGTGGAGAGTTGAATCCCAGTAGATGTTAGCATAAGCGCCCATTTTCTGATCAAATTTTGTAAGACCATAATTTGCGCCTGTAATGGTGTAGATGTCTGCCAATTTTGTGCATTTATCCAAATCAAAGGTTGCTGACTGTGTAGTTTCTGCATCTTCGCCTACAGTGTAAAGTGAAACAGTCTGTGTGCCTGGAGTTGAATCATCTTCGTCTGCATCGTCGTTGTATTTTACGCTTACACAAAGAGCCATTGTGCCTTCATCATCAAGTGACAAACCAGAAATGCTTGTAAAATCTTTTAATACAATTTCGTAAGCTGTGTCTATGTCGTCTGTAACATAAGCAGTTTTCTTTGTTGAAGCACCAAAGTTATCTGCGCTCAAGTTTGCTTCTGTTATGTTTGCAAAGTATGAAAGGTAGAATTTTGGTGTGCCTTTCTGATATTTTGTTCCAAGAAGGAAGAAACTGTAGGTTTTTGTACCTTCAGTATTTTTGCCTTCTACAACGTTCCATGCAAAACCTGCAACGCCATCGTTAGAAGCACTTGTTTGATCATAAATGCGGATAACGCAGTTTGCAGTGTCGTGGCTAAAAGACATAAGCTTAAAGCCTCT
>CAZXCR010000208.1:0-4114 GCA_964639315.1 uncultured Treponema sp.
CGTAAAATTCTCTGTAACCTGCAAGCGTTGTTTTTATTGCAGTTGGATGATGTGCGTAGTCATCAATAAAAATTATATCCTGACCCAAAGAATTTTTTTTGTGCCCAGTAATTTCGCTTCTTCGCTTTCCACCGGCAAATTTTTCAAGTCCTGCTTTTAAATTTTCAATGTAATTGAGCGGATTTTTTTTGTCCTGCTGCAAAATTCTGCAAGATAAAGCAAGAGCGGCCGTTGCATTTCGAACATTGTGCCTTCCCGGAACCCGAATAAAAAACTCACCAAGCGAAGACACATTAAAATACTGCCTGCCATTCGCAATCTTTCCAAATTCGATTTTAAAATCTCCACAAGCATTTTCGCCGTAAGAAATAAAATTTATGTCTGGGCGAGATTTTTTTGCAATTTCAGCAACTTCCCGCGCGCCACTATCATCAGCACAGTAAATTAAATCACCGCCTGCTGGAAGTTTTAAAACGTAATCCACAAAAGCATTTCTTATATCAGCATAAGTTGGATAAAAATCCTGATGGTCGCTTTCTACGGAAGTTAAAATAATTTTTTGCGGATGAAAATTCATAAAATGCCGCTGATATTCACAAGTTTCAGCAACAAAATACTTATTTCCCTTTACCATCGTGCATTTATTTCCAAAAGAAGCAATGATTGACCCTGCCAAAGCAGAACTTTCAAGCGGGAGTTCTTCAAGTAAAGTTCCAGTCATTCCAGTTGTAGTAGTTTTTCCGTGAACTCCACAAATTCCCGCACTGTACGAACTTGCACTTACTAAGCCCAAAGCTTCTGCGTACTGAAGAAGTGGAATTTTCAGTTCATTTGCTTTTTTTAGGTCAGCATTATTTTCTAGGGAATAAGCACTTGAATAAATTACGAGGCTAATGCTTTTGTCTACATTGTCTTCGCTAAAAAGTTTTGGTTTTATTTTCAGTTTGTCTAAAATTTCATCAGTATAAAAACGCTCGGCAACATCACTTCCAGAAATTTCAGCACCACGACCGTACAAAATTTCTACAAGGGCGGTCATTCCAGTTCCCTTGATTCCAACAAAATGTATTTTCGTGCCAGTCAAATCAAGTGGCAAATCAATTTTTTCCATAAAAAATCCTTAGTTTCAATTAGAAAAGTTCAAAACGCGTAGTAAAGAGACAGCGGGCGCACTTTCGAAACTCGCTACATAATAAACCTATGAGACTGATTGTTCAATGAGAGGCTTTTTTTTATTTGGAGCGAATTTTTTTTACTTACGGCGCGCTTTCCGCCGTTTCATTCCTACGCTGCGCTCCGGAACGCTTCGCGCGGCTACAATCGTGGCTAGGCTTTACTTCAAGAATGAGTAATCAACTACTTGCGAGATTTTATCTTTAGTAGCCGTCAAATGGGAAAATACTTCTTTTTCGTACAGATTCCGAATCAAGTTCGGAAAGGCAGATTATATTCGCAACCACCGTGTTCTGCGCTAGTTACCAATGAAATTTTCTGTCCTACACAAATCTATTTTTTTTACTGACAATTCCACGAGTTAAAAAAAATCTATCTCTGCCCGGAAAGTTCTATGTAAATTTGATCAGCTATTCCAAAGCCGGCGCTTTTTGTAATACTTTCAGAAATATTATCGTACATCATATCTTCGTACATTTTGCGTGCGTAAGAATTTTCATCTCCGGCAAGACTTGTATGTTCAATAGTTGAGCGCATTGAAGAAAGCATCATTTTTACCATATAGTTTTCCATTTCCATCGACTGCGCATAAAGATCAGAAGTTTTATCGATTACAACTTTTTTACCGTCAGCAGTCTTTTGAGAAGAAGAAGCAAATCCTTTTGGTAAAGAATTTTTATCAGCATCGCTTGTAAAAACGCCATAAAATCCCTGAGTATAATCGCCGTTTAAACGATGATTTTTAGAAATTTGGCTGGAAGAAATACCCGAAGTTTGCTGACTTTCAAAATTTGTTTTTTTGGTCATTTCATTAAGTAAATTTTCAAATTCTTTAGATTCGCTGTTAATTTTTGTTTGCTGCATAATTGCACTTGAGCTACCCAAAGTTCCGGTTATTCCAAGTCCGCTAATTCCGTTTACTGCCATTTCTTCCCCTCAAAAAAGTCAAAATAAAAGACCGCCAATTTTTTAAGACAAAACTGAAAGTTTCCTTAATTCATTTTTTAGAAAACTATCGCTTTAAATTTGTTGCAGTCTGAAGCATTGTGTCGCTTGTTTGAATAGCCTTCGAATTAAACTCGTACGCTCTTTGCGCAACAATCATCTGAACCATTTCATTTACAACAGAAACATTGCTCATTTCAAGGAATTTATGTTTTGTAATTCCCATGCCCTCAAATCCAGGACGACCGGCAATCGGCTCTCCGCTGGCATTTGTAACCTTGTAAAGATTATCGCCAGTATTTTCAAGACCCACAGCATTTGGAAAACGATAAAGTTCAATCTGACCAATTTCAATCATTTCGTCCTGACCATTTACTTTTACATTTACACGGCCTGTATCAGAAATGCTCAAAGTTTCAATTTGAAATCCTTCTGGCATAATTATTTCTGGAATAAGGCGAAGTCCGTTTGCCGTAACAAGCTGACCCGTAGAATCAACTTTAAACGAACCGTCGCGAGTGTAAGCCCACGAACCGTCATACTGCTGAACTCTAAAAAATCCTTCGCCAACAATCGCAAGGTCAGTATCAACCCCAGTTGACTGCAAAGATCCCTGACTCATAATTCTTTGTGTTGAAGCCAATTTTACTCCGGAACCCATTTGAAGCCCCACAGGATTTACAGTGTCTTCTGTAGCCGGCGTTCCACTCAACTTTACCGTCTGATACAAAAGGTCTTCAAATTCAGCGCGGTGCTGCTTAAAACCAGTTGTATTTACATTAGAAAGATTGTTTGAAATTGTATCAATATTTGCCTGCTGACCGTTCATTCCAGTTGCGGCATTCCATAAACTTCTTACCATTTTTTTTCTCCGTCTTCCTGACTTTTTTATCAGGCTACTTTACAAGATGTTCTTTACAAAACTTTCCTTACCGAACACCCTTCACAAGTAAAATTTTATCTGCTTACATTCACAACGCGAGACCAAAGCGTATCCTGCATACTGTCTTCTGTTTGAACTGACTTTTGGTTTGCTTCGTAAGCCCTGTTCACTTCAATCATCTGAACCATTTCATTTACAACATTCACATTGCTAGTTTCAGTGTATGACTGCAAAACCTTAGGTCGCTCGTCTCCTTCAGCAATATAAGCGTCGCCTGCAATTTCGTTTGTATTCCACAAAGAAGAACCTGTTTTCTTCAAATAACGCTCGTTGTCAAAGCGCACAATTTTTATTCTGTCTACAGCAGAAGAATCCTGCTTGTTGTAAACCATTCCGTCCTGATTTACAAAAAATTTATCATCATCAACGTGAATCGGACCATTTTCGCCCAAAACCGGATATCCTTCTTTTGTTAAAAGAATGCCTTCCTTGCCTAAAATAAAATTTCCGTTTCGTGTATATCTTTCGCCCATTGGAGTTTGAACCGCAAAAAATCCTTCTCCGCCAAGCGCCATATCTGTATTTGTATCTGTAGATTTAAAAGACCCCTGAGAAAAACTTGTGTAAAGTTCGTTAGTTTCAACACCAAGCCCAACTTTTCCAACAATTGGAGCTGCATCATAACTTCCGCTTGCATTTGAATAAACGCCATCAGCCTTTGTTCTTCTAAGCAAAAGTTCACTAAACGACTTACTCACCGCAACATCTTTTTTGTAGCCGGTTGTGTCCACATTCGCAAGATTGTTCGAAATAGCATCCAGCCGATTTTGCTGAGCATTCATTCCGCTTGCGCCAATATACCATCCTCTAATCATTTTTTTACCCTCACTCAGATTATCGGAAAGCAAAAAAAATAGTTAAGTTATATTTTTTCGTAAGGAATTTGGAGCAAAATTTTTTTTCTCAAGTATGCGTCTTTTTCTCGCGCACGCTGTGCACTCGGTGTTTTCTTAGCCATATTTTTGGCAGTAGGGAAAATAGATGTTATCAAAAAGACCGCGAGTTTGTGGCTGTTACTAACAAAATTTCCGCTCTACTAAAAAATTAATTTCT
>CAZXCR010000209.1:0-4090 GCA_964639315.1 uncultured Treponema sp.
TATTTTCCTACATCTTTTTGTAAATTTTATTTAAACTCGAAATTCAGCCTATTAAAAAAATTTCTAGAAAAGTAAATTTCCGCACTTTGGACAGGTAAAGTGATTCCCAACACCAATATAATTTTTACAGTAAGGACAAAGTGGATCTGAATATCTGTCATAAAATTCAAGCGGAGAACCTTTGTAAACCTGCGAATTAAAAACAGTCATCCCTGTAATAGGATCAATTGCATTTCCGTTGCTGTCAAAGTTATTGTTAAAATTGCTGTTAAAATCATTTTCAAACATAATCTGACCTCCTGAAAAATAATTAAAAAATCTTAATCACTTTGTTTCAATTTTAAAAGGAACGCCGTCTTTCCAAAACTCAACGGTTTTTCCTCCGTCCGCAATGACCTTTTCAATCAAACCTTTATTCCAGAATTCCTGGTGACCTTCATATTCAACCGCCGGCTCATCATTTTCTGACTGAAGAAGACCATCTTTAAAATTGTAAGTAACAATCCGCGCAGAACTTGCATCAAAACCTTCCTGCTCCGGCATAAGACCGTTTTTGTCTTCTTCGCGAACTTGTTTTCCGTTCATAATTGTTTTGTCCACAAAATTAAAAAACTGTCTGTACTGAAAGTTTTTATGCACCGATTTTGATTTTCTGTAAAGTTCGTTACTTTCCATTTTGTTCAAAAGCAAAGCATATTCTTCCTGAGTCATTTTTCCTCCCGTTAAAAATTCTTCGTTCTCTCTAAAAAAATTGAAAATGATTTTTTACTAACTATAATCATTATAACAAAATTCTAATAAATTTTCATAAAAAAAATTTTCTCTCTCCTACCCTTTTTTCCGGTCATCTGCTAAAAAAACTGATTTTTCAAAAAAGCCCTTAAATCGCTTTTTTTTACTGATTTGACATACATTTCAATTAAAATTCAAAATCCGCCTTAAAATCGATTTTTATACTAGTATAATAGTATACTAGTATTTTTACTATTAAAACCGTATTTTTACACGTATTTATACAAGTATTTTACATAGTATTTTTTATATTTTACTAGTTGATTTTATGGTATTTTTCATATTATACTAGTAAAATAGTAATTTCTAAAAAAATCAGGTGAGAGGGGATTTATGAAATCTTTTGTATTTTTAAACCGCAAAGGCGGAACCGGAAAAACATCAATCAGTGTAACTTGCGCAATCAGTTTAGCACAGCAGGGATTTAAAACTGTTATAGTTGACTGCGATCCTCAGGGCAACTCGAGCGCATGGCTTGCAAGCAATTTTAAACACGAACTTGCCGACGTTCTTGAAGGAAAAATTTCAGTTGATGACTGTCTTATACAATCTTCAATTTCTGAAAATTTATTCATCCTTCCAACTTTTGCAATAAACGGAAGTCTTCAAGGATACGCTTCTAGCACAAGAAATTATTATGCTTTTGTAGACACAGTTTTTCCAAGTCTCCAAAAATTTGATTTTGTTGTTTTTGACACAAGCCCGGCATTTGGCGACTTTGAAAAAGGAATTGCAACTTCCGCAGATAAAATCGTTCCTGTTCTAAAGCTGGATCAGTTTTCCGCAGACGGATTTCAAACTCTAATCGAAAATTTAATCACAACAACAAAAGAAATTCGCTGTTCAGATCTTCTTGAAAAAATTTCTTTCGTAATTTTAAATCAGCAGGATAAGCGTATGAAATTCCAGTCCCTCTTTGCTGAAAATTTTATGAAAAGTTTTGATGACACTCAATTTCTTACAGTCCCAACCGACACCTCTTTTGTAAAGGCGCAGATTTTAAAAAAATCAATTCAAGACAAATCAATTCAGGCAAGAAAAGAAACTCTTGATTCAATCACAGCAATTACAAAGGAAATGACAAAATGAAAGTAAATGCAAATTTTAATGCAGGCGCAACAAAAAAAACTACCAGCGAAACCGCAGACCTGCTTGCCGCCGCAATAAACAGCAATTTTGAAGCAAACAAAACTTCTCAAGTTCAATCAGTTCAGAATGAAGTAAGCTCAGAAAGTCAAACTCAAGCACAAAAAACTTCGTCTGAAAAAGCAGAAACTGCAAAAAATCAGGTAACAGAAAGTCAACAGAAAACTGAAACTTCTGCAAAAAGAGAAACAAAACGCAACCTTTCCCGCGAAAAAAGCGACACCTTCCCAGTTTATCTTGCGCAAGGCGAGCGGGCACCTTACAAGGCGTTCTGTGCAATTCAGAATGTTTCAATGAATCACTTTGTAGTTTGCGCAATGGACTATTTTAAGCAGGAAATTGAAAGCGGCAAGGTTGAAATAACAAAGCACGGCTACAAAAGGCACAACGGAGATTAAAAAATGACAGAAAATAAAAATCCTTTGCAGGCAGAACTTTTTCCAGCCGAAAGCAACGAAAAAACTGTACAAAAATTCCGCAGTTACCTTTCAAGTCCTTTTATTGCCGCGGCGCTTCCTCAAAAAGACGTTAAGAAAAATGTATTTAAGCGCAAGTACAACAACATAGAATTAAATCTTACAAGCGACACAAAAGTTCCCTTTGGAAAAAATGGCAGACTTTTGCTTTCCATTCTAACAACTCACGCAGTTTTGGGAAAAAGTACAAGTCCCGATGATCAGATTGTAATAAAATACAATTCGCTTCAGCAGTTGCTTGACGAACTTCAGCTTCCTAAGCAGAGAGGAAAGGAAATTAAAGAGCAGCTTGAATGTTTTTCTGGCGCAACCTTCGTATTCCGTGAAAAGATTGTAAAAAATATTCAGAATGTGCTTTTTAAAGATTTTCTAAAAGATGATGAACCGCTTAGTGGAGAAAATGTTACTGCAACGTGGAATTCTTCAGGCGTAATTCCTTTTTTTGACGGATTTCAATACGTAGATTTAGAAAGTTCAGAGCAGGAAAAAAGAACAATAGGAATCACAATAATTCTTTCAAAGTCCTTTAGAAAACTTTCGCAAGAACACGCAGTTCCAATCGATTACACGGTTTACAAAAACATAACGTCGGTTGTGGGTAAGGATTTGTATGCTTGGTTTGTTTACAGAAACAACAGTCTAAAAGAAGGAGAGCCAATTCATATTTCAAGAAAAGCCCTTGTTGACCAGTTTTTACCTGTAAAAGAAAACAGCTATGAATCTGAAGAAAGGGTCAACTGGAATACAATCAAGGAGCAAATAAAAAATATAAAAGAAAAATATTATCCTGATTTGAAAGTGAGCATTGACAAAAACAATGATGGAATTACTCTTTACAAAAGTAAGCCAGCTATTACAGAAAATGACAAAAGGTATATGCTTGTTTCTTCAAATCTTTGATGATGTTTTACTGAAAGGGTAGGGGGAGTAACAAAGGTTCAACGTTTATGCACTTTATAAACAGAATTACTATTTGTTTTATTTAAACTATTTGATTCTATTTGTTTATATAGTAGATATTGAAAATTTGTTACTCTTTCGTTGAAAATTTGGACTGAGCTTAGCCCGAAATAAAGTTAATTTCTTATAATATAAAGATTTAGATAAATTAAAAAATGTTGATTTTTTGTTACTAAAAAGGCGATTTTTACACAGGCTTTCTGTGAATAATCGTTGAAAAACTGGAACTTTTTTGAATATTCGTTGAAAATTTGTTACCAGACCTGTGTTTTTCTAGCCAATAAACTCCTGTCTTTGCGTTGAAAATCTGTTACCTGCAAAAAATTTGCTCTTTTTATGATTTTTCCCCTGAAAATCCCCCTGATTTTATAAAATTTAGTGCGTGCAATGCGGATTTTTTCTTTTTAATGAAGATTAATGAAGCACATCTTTCGTTGCGTTGAAAATTTGTTACTCAAAAATTTTTTCTGCGTTGAAAAACTGTTACCGCTATTTGTAGCGTTGTTGAAAATTTGTTACCACCATAACTATTGTTTGTCTAAATTTTTAGACAGGTGAATAAAATTTATATGTGAGTTTTTCCGTGCGTGCGAGTTACTGATAGAATTTTCAGTTAAGAAAAAATTTATTGCTTAGGTTAAAATTCGAGTTTGTTGCAATTAATCATTTAAGCGACGATTGAGAGAGTCGAAATCAAGCGGCTATTACTGACAAAA
>CAZXCR010000210.1:0-4038 GCA_964639315.1 uncultured Treponema sp.
GTAACTTTCTGATAAAAACTCAAAATTCAACCCAGTAACAAGCGGCAAACTCGCGGGATTCTTTGGTTAAGAAGGGATTTTTTTTTAACAAAAAATTCTATCAGTAACTGGCGCTTGATTTCGACAGGCTCAACCGGCGCGGGATTATTTTGTTAAGAAAAAAAATATTTTCTTAACTGATTCATAAAAGACCTACGCCGGCATAAGCCACAAGCTTCGCTTGCTCTGCAAGTTTTCTTGCGAAAACTCGCAGGATTCTTTTGTTAAGAAACTGATTTTTTATTAACAAGAAGTTTTATTGGTAATCCGCGCGACAACAAGAGCCAGAACGCCGGTGATGAAAAAAAATTCTTCTTTGCTAAGCTAAAATTTTTGTGATGAAAAAAAACTTTTCGTCCAAAAAAATCAACTTGCGGCTTTTTAATTTAATTTACTTTTTCGATTAACTGAAAAACTTTTTCTTCGTCAATTTGCTTTGGATAAGCTTTTATGACTTCTTCGTACACAATAATTGTTTTTTTTACGTTGGTTTCAAGACTGAATTTTTTTGTTTGCTCAAGCGCATTTTTTGCAAAAAGTGAACGTTTTTCTTTGTTGAGCGAAAGTTCAAGCATATCATCAAAAAGTTCTTCGTCTGTATTCGAAAGGTAGCCATTTACGCCAGGAATTACGCAGTCAAGATAACTTTCATCATTACGCGCCACAACTGGAAGAGAGCAGAGTTGAGCTTCGAGAATTGTCATTGAGTGCATTTCTGAAAGACTTGCTGTTATAAAAACATCTGCTGCTTCATAATATTCGTGAGTTTTTTGCCACTCTACGTAACCTGCAAACATTATAGTTTTTTTCTCAATTTGACTCTGGAGCTTTTCTACGAGACTGTCGTAAGCTGGACCCTTTCCTACAAAAATTACTTTTGCCTTTGGATTTGCTTCTGTAAGTTTTATGCACTGAACTGCAAGTTCGTTAACTCTTTTTTCTTCAGCAATTCTGCCTAAAAACAAAAATAAAACGTCATCATCTTTTACGCCATATTGGAGGCGGAGATTTTGCCTTTCTTCAGGACTAATGTGAACTCCACTGAATTTTTGTGTATCAATTGCATTTGGAATCAAGATTGAAGAAAGTTTTGGAAGCATATCAGGTCTTTTGTAGTAATTTTTTGCCTTTTGCGAAACATTTATTAGCGCATTAAATTTTTTGTAAAACTGATTCATATATTTTACAACGGCTTTTTTAGGAAGAAGTTTTGTTCCCCTGTAGAATTTATAAAAATCTACCCACATTGTGTGCGTGGTGCAGATTGCAGGAATCTTTAGTTTTTTTGCAGCATAAAGCGCAGCTTTTCCAATAGAAAATTCTGTGTGGCAGTGAATAATGTCAGTGTTATTTTTCTTTAAGAAAAGATAGATATCTCTTCTGTTTGGAAAAGTTCCGAACTGGTCAGTGCCAAAAACTGTGTCTGGAATACTTTTTACTCTGTAAATGTCTGGATCGTCGGTGTCAAATTCAGGGGTTGTTCTTGGGCAGACTAAAAGTACTCTGTGCCCTAATTTTATAAGCTGTTCCCGAAGTTGAGTTACAACGGTAACAATTCCAGATTTTGTAGGAAGGTAACTATCAGAAAATAAAGCAATTGTCATAATAAAATAAAAATCTCCTGTTAAAAACTTACTAACTTGTTGTTAAAAATTTTTCAAAATATGAAGGCTGAAAAAAGTGTTATTTCAATTTTTTTTAAGTTTTCTTAAAATAGCCTTATATTTTTGTTTTGGATTTTAACATCAAACTTAAAATTTGTATAGAAAAAAGACTTTTGAGAACTTACCAAGGCGTTTTTTCTAAGTCCATATTATTTTTTTAGCAAGTCTAAATATAATTCTTTATAATTTTTCCACATACTTTGTAATGTAAAATCTTTTTCAAATTTCTGAAAAGAATTTTTTCCAAATGATAAAATTTTGTCTTTGTCGCCTAAAAGCAGTTTTATTGCAGAAACGGCATCTTCTTTTGAAGAAATTAAAATTCCGTTTTCTTCGCTCACCAATTCTGGAATTCCGCCTGTGTTTGAAGCAACAATTGGCTTTGCTTGGCTCATTGCTTCGATTATTGACATTGGAAGTCCTTCGAAATTTGTAAAAAGTGCAAAAATATCGCACAGATTTATGTAATTTGACGCATTTGGAATGTCGCCTAAAAGATAAAGATTTTTTGGCACTTTGTATTCATCTTTTATTTGCTCCAAAGTTTTGTTTTGTGCGCTTCCAATCCAAATAAACGCCGTATTTTGATCTTGAAATGCCTTTGCAACTTCTACAAACATTTTAAAATCTTTTTGTGGGGAAATTCTTGCTATGCAGAGAACTTTTTTTTCTTCATTTATTTTAACAGGAAAATTTTTTTCAGGACTTATAAGATTTTTGTCAATTCCGTTGTAAATAGTTTTTACGTTGTTTTTAATTCCTTCAGCAAACAGATTTTTTTCGTCATATTTTGAAACTGGAACAATTGCGCCTGCATACTTCTGGAAAAATTTTTCGACCGGCAAAAATTTTCTGTGGGCAGTTCTTACAACATCAAAACCGTGCACTGTGTAAACAATGTGATTTTTGTCTTTTTTAAATGCAAGCCGACCTAAAACTCCAGGCTTTGTTGTGTGAAGGTGAATAATATCCGGCTTAAATTCCTTTCTGATTTTTTTTAGTTCACCCAAAACTTTTATGTCTTTAGGATTTATTTTTTTTTGCATAAATTTAAGCTGAAACTGAATTACTTTTTTATCAAGCATTTGCCACAGGTAACCGTCACTCATTGCCGCAACTGCAACTTCATTTCCGTCATTTGCTGCGGAATTTGCAAGGTCGATTAGAACTTTTTGCGCACCGCCTAAAACTGTATCAGAAATTATGTGGAGAATTTTCATTTTTGGCTTCCTTTTTGATGATTTTTTGAGTTGAATGAAACAAACTGAAAAAAGAATTTGATTCTATAATAAATTTTGTACCAGAGCGGATTTTCAGACTTTGCAATTCCAGTAGAAACATTACTTTGATGTCTTCTAAAAAGAGTAAGCGCTTCGTTTAGAAAAACAAATTTTTTTGCAAAACAGCCAATCCATAAATCGTGCGCTCTTAAATTTTTAGGAAACGGCAAAGTTTTCGCCAAAAGTTCTTTTGTAAAAGCCATACTGCTTCCCACAAAGCGCGATTTTATTATTTTTCCAAGCAGTGTTTTTTTTATAGGATTTTTTTCAAAGCCAAATTCTTTTGTTATTTTTCCGTCTTCGTTGATTGTTGAAAAATTGCACATAACACAGTCAGCATTTTCTTTTTGAAGAGTTGAAATCATTTTTTTTACGCGGTCACTTTTCCAAATGTCGTCTTGGTCGCTTAGAAAAATGTAGTCTCCCTTTGCGCTTTTTAGTGCATTTTCAAAATTGTCTGTGGCAAGATAATAATTTTTGTTGTATTTGATTTTTGAAAAGTCTTTTTTTTGAGTGTGAAAAAGTATTTTTATTCTTGGGTCATTATACGATTTTAGAATTTGAATTGTTTTGTCAGAACTACCATCGTCAGAAATAATAAGTTCGTCACAATCCGCAAGCTGAGACAAAATAGAGTCAACTTGTTCCTTTATAAATTTTTCGCCGTTGTAAACAGCCATGCAAACGCTAATCATTTTTGCTCCAGTAAAAATCAGTAAGTCGCCGTTAATGTGATTGTAGTGCCAATCGCCTAAAGTGTAAGACAAAAAAATCTGAATTTCAACTGCACGCACGCTGTACGAAAATTCGCGAGAATGGTGGGGCAAAATTCGAGTTTGTTGCAAGTTTTATTTATTTGGAGCAAATTTTTTTTCTACTACAAGTTTTTTTTGCGTTCCGGCTGAAATTTTTTTAGAAAACCGCTGTTCCGGCCTTGCGCTACCGCTTCATTCCTGCAATCTGCGGTTGCTGACGAGTTCGTCGCAAGCGAAACTCGTGAAATTGTTTTGTTAAGAAATTAATTTTTTAGTAGAGCGGGAATTTTGTTAGTAACA
>CAZXCR010000211.1:0-4031 GCA_964639315.1 uncultured Treponema sp.
ACTTGCGCCCCTTAACTTCATCAGAAGCAAAAAAACGTGCAAGGCGCAAAAGCGTCTCTCTTGATGCTTCCAGATTAAGCTCAGCATTTCCTTTTTCAAAAAAAGCATCTGAAGCAAGAGAAATTACGAGTCCCCGCTCATCGCTTGTAATTGTAACTTTGTTTGATTTTATTTCGGGAGTAAAACTGCTGATTGCCTTTTTCATTGCAGGACCTAAAGCCTTACCTTTTTCCATAGAAGGAAGTGCACTTATTACATTTCCCATGTCAGCGAGTTTTCCGGGACTTAAAGAAATTCCGCCGCCTGTATTGTTGTTTGAAATAGAAGCTGATAAAGCCGCCATTTGTACCGCATCAGACTCTGAAGGATCGTAAAGCATTACGAAGAAACAAAGCATAAGCGTAATCATATCTCCGTAAGTTCCCTGCCAGGCAGTTGACGGTTTTTCAGGCTCTTTTGCTTTTCTTGCCATCTGAACGCTCCTAAATTAGTCTTTTAAAACAGTTGCTTCAATTGCCTTTCTGTCTTTTGGACTAAGATAAGTTAGAAGTTTTTGCGCAAGAATACGAGGATTGTCTCCGGCTTGAATAGAAAGAATTCCTTCAAGAACCATTTCCTTCACATTCATTTCCTGTGAATTCTGAGCAATCAATTTTGTTGCCAAAGGAGCGAAAAGCCAGTTTGCAAGCATGGAACCGTACAAGGTTGTAACAAGAGCAACGGCCATATTAGGACCAAGCGAACTTTTATCTTCAAGGTTATTCAACATACCAATAAGACCAACAACCGTTCCCAACATTCCCCATCCAGGAGCGTAACCAGCCCACTGGTTCAAGATTCCAGCCCATTCCATATGTCTTGATTCTGACTGCGCCATTTCGTTTTCAAGGATTTTTCGTATTGCACTCTGATCGTTTCCGTCTACCATAAGACGAAGTCCTTCTTTCATAAATACGTCTTCAAGTTCATCAATACTTTCTTCAAGAGCAAGAATTCCTTCACGACGGGCGCGTTCACTAAGAGCAACCATCTGTTCAACTGTATTTTTTTCACCATAATTATAGACTTTAAAAGTTCTGCCTATAACCTTAAAAACACCAATAGCTTTATTAAGAGGAGACGAAATATAAAGTGCTGCATAAGATCCGCCGATTGTAATAAAAACTGACGGAATATCAATAATATTTCCAAGGCTAGAACCACCTGAAACAACTCCAAGAACAACTGCGGCAATTCCGCCTACAAATCCGATTATTGTAGCTATATCCATCTTGTAAAAAACCCTCCTAACAAAACTTTTTTTTACCAGATTCTATTTTTTATAGTAAAAAATCAAAATTTTTTATTCATCTTTCCATAAAATTTTCTGATTTCAAGCATCTAAAAAAAACTTTTTATACAAATTATATTGAATTACACGATTTTTACAAGATTTTTTTATTGAAGCCTAAGAAAATGCTAAGTTGCAAAATATAATTTTTCACGCTAAAGAAATTTTTATAAAGGCTTATAAAGACTTAAAAACGGGAATTGCGGTAATTTTATGACATTTTTTGAAATTTAAAATTCCTGACCCAAAACAAGAAGTTTTTTTCTATATTCTATGATTCTATCAATAATTTCTTCAGGACTTTCTTTTACAATGATTGTTTTTCCCGAAAGCATTGTTATTGTAAGATCAGGTTTTAATTCCATACTTTCGATTTGGTGAGGATTAAGCCAGTAAGTTTTTCCGTTAAGACGCGTAACTTTTATCATATTTTTATAATGAAGATTTGCAAAAATCACGTCAAGATATAGGATGAGCGCAAAAAATTCTTTTCAAAATCCGCAATGTTTTTCTAAGATTTTCTATAATTTTCTACCTACAAGTTATAACAAAAATATTAATTGTTTTTTATTTTGTTTAAAGTTACGTTATATTTATGAAAAATAAAATTCTTGTTATTGAAGAATTTCCAGAACTATCTCAATTTATTTGTCTGAATCTTGAAAATTCGAATTTTACTGCAAATTCTTTTAATTCTGCAGAAAAAGCGCTCGAAAAACTGCAAACAGGATACCTTCCAGACTTAGTTATATTAGATTTAAAACTTCCAGGAATGAACGGATTTGAATTTCTGGAGGACTTCCGAAAAAATTACAAAGCTACAATTCCCGTAATAATTATTACTGAAGCTAATGCCGACGACGACGTTATAAAGGGGCTTGACTGTGGCGCAGATGACTTTATTACAAATCCTTTTAATCCAAAAATTCTTGTTGCAAAAGTAAATGCCCGGCTTAACAGACTTGCGGTTATAGAAGCTTCTGTTGAAGAAACCGTTAGTTTTGGCTCCTACACTTTATTTTTTAACAGTTGCATTCTAAAAAAAGGTTCTGAAAAAGTTCCGCTGTCTACAAAAGAATATGAAGTTCTTGAATTTCTTGCACGGCACGAAGGCGAACCTTTAACTCCGAAAGAAATTTATTCAAATGTGTGGAAAACGCAGTTTGGTGAACTTACCGCCGTTGCAGTTTACATTCAGCGGCTTAGAAAAAAGATTGAAGAAGATCCTTCAAGACCAAAATACATTACAACAGTTTTTGGAAGAGGATACAAATTCAACAAATAATTTTTAGTGAACAAGCAAAACTAATTCAGTACAGAGGCGCAGAAATCTAGAATTGACTTTTCGAGTTCAGTTTTGTTGTCTGCGTCGAAAATTTCTGCATTGGGAATTTCTTTCATAAAAGTGTACTGTCTTTTTGCATAGCGATGAGAATCAAATTTTATTTGATTTTTTATGCTTTCGAGACTTGAATTTTCCGCAAAAAATTCCCTGTAACCAATAGCTTTCATTCCGGGGCTTTGTGCAGTTAAACCTGATTTTTTTAGTCTTTCAACTTCTTCTGGCAAACCGTCTGCAAACATTTTTTCAACCCGAAGATCTATTCTCTCGTAAAGACTTTTTCTATCTCTAGTTAAAATGATTATTTTAAAATTATATTTTTCTCTGGGAACTGATGGAATTTCTACAGAACTAAGGGGCTTTCCTGTAAGTTTAAAAACTTCGAGTGCCCTGCAAATTCTGTAGGAATCAGCGGGATTTATTTTTTCTGCGTAAACTGGGTCAACTTTTTTTAATTCAGCAAAAAGCTCTTTGTTTCCATTTTTTTTTGCCTCGTCCATTAAACTTTGTCTTAAAAGTGGATCGCTTTCAGGAGTTTTTGGCAGACCGAAAATAAAATTTCGTATGTAAAATCCAGTGCCGCCCAAAACAACCGGAAGTTTATTCCGACTGAAAATTTCTTCACATTTTTTATCTGCAAGAGGAAGAAAATCGCCTGCACCAAACTGAACATCTGGCGTAACAAGATTTATTAAATGATGAGGAAGCTGCTCTAGTTCTTCTTTTGAAGGCTTTGCTGTTCCCACATCCATTCCTATGTAAACTGACTGGGAATCTGCGCTTATAACTTCAGCACGTCCTTTAAAACTAGAAAAACTGCTTTTAGCAAACAAATCTTCAGCCAAAGCAGTTTTACCACAGGCAGTAGGCGCAAAAACCACAAGAACTGGGATTTTTGGCTTGCCATAATTTTTTTTGCACATAATTTTTTTTGTTAAAAATTACTGTTTAGGCGCATCAATACGATACTGAACTTCGCCTGTAAAAAGCTGACGAGCAGCAAGGCTTACAACCTTTCCATCGTTTTCTTCAACAGTCTCGTCTTTTATCATTGCAAGCTGATAAGCACGACGGCTTGCTGCAACTGTAATTTCATACATTCCTGCTTTAAATTTTACCATTTCTTCCAAAGGAAAAATCATATAGAATCCCCCAAAACCATTTTTTGCAATTTTACTTAAAAAAACTGCTCTTGTAAAGAAGATTGGGCGGTTAAATTTTTGGTGGGCAGTTACTAGGAGACTTTTTCTAGCAAAAAAATTTTGTTTGTTAAGTAGAAATTCTTCTGCAAGTACCGCGCGCGCTTTTGTTGCGCGGTGGCTAAGATGAGCGTTTTCTTTTCACAGGAAATTTTATTTG
>CAZXCR010000212.1:0-4027 GCA_964639315.1 uncultured Treponema sp.
AGCGAACCCTGGAAGGCCGGTTTACTTAGGGAATTTTCGCGCAAAAAGAAAAAAAATCTTCTGCATCACACGCCCGCCAGTTACCAACGAAATTCTCACTTACCAAAAAATCCTCTTCTTAACAAAAAAAATCCCGCAGTTACCAAAACATCACCCCTTGCCCTCGCGACGTTTTTTGCGGCGGATTCTGTTGATTTGTCTTTCGAAATTTCCGCTTTCAATTAGGTCAGCAAGAATCAGCTGGTCAAAACTCGGAACAGTGCACGAATAAAAGCCCAATTTTTCTTGGAAAAGCGCGACAAGTTTTTTTGGTAAAACCATATAACCAATTCTTAGCGCGCTGGAAATTGTCTTTGAAAAAGTATTCAAATAAATCACATTTTGTGCGTTATGTTTTTCAGAAAGTGCAAAAATTGTTTCTTCGGGTTTTGTAGAAATCGAAAATTCAGATTCAAAATCATCTTCCACAATAAAACGACCTTTTTTTTGAGCCCACGCAATGTACTCGTAGCGTTTTGAAGCCGAAGCCGTAATTCCTGTAGGAAAACTTCTGTACGGCGAAATATGAATTACGCTCGCCTTAGTAGCCAAAAGTGCAGAAGTTTCAATTCCATCTTTTGCCAGCGGAAGAAATTCGCATTTTGCCCCAGACATTTTGTACACTTTTTCAATCTGCTCGTAGGAAGGCGATTCCAAACCAAAAATTCTGTCAGTTCCCAAAAGTTTTACAATCAGACTGTACAAATATTCCGCGCCCGAACCAATTACAATCTGACTTTCTTCTATATAAATTTTGCGGTTTCGTGCAAGATAAAATCTGATTGCCCTGCGAAGTTCAATGCAGCCCGAATTTGGCGATTTTTGAAAAATTTTTTCTGCATAAAAATTTATTACATGCCGCACAGTTTTTGTAAAAACCGAAAAAGGAAATTCTTCGTTGGCCAAAGCGTTTTCATATTCTGAACCAGGCGATTTTTGCAACGATTTTTGTGATGCTTTTTGCAGTGATTTTTCCAGTGATTTTTGTAATTCCAAAGAATTTGACGAGGCAAATCCAGCATTTTTTGAAAAAACAACAAAGTATCCGCTTCTCTCGCGCGATTCAAGATAGCCCTCGTCGCAAAGAAGATTGTAAGCGTGTTTTACGGTAATTTCGCTCACTCCGGATTTTGCCGCCATAACTCGTTTTGAAGGGATTTTGGTCTCGTATTCGTAAATTCCCAAAACAATGTCGTTTTTTATGCCCTCGTAAAGAGAAAGGTACGCAGGGATTTTTTTAGATTTGCCGTCTGAGCCAGTTTCGCTTTTCATCAAAAATCACTTTAGCGCAAAACAAAAAAAAATTCCTAGAATTGTCGCGGATGTTTTTATTTTTCTGGAGCACACTTTTTTACTTACGGCCGCTGTTACAGCCTTCGCTATTCGCTCATTCTTGCAAGCTACGTTTGCTGACGAGTTTTGTGCCAAAACTCGCGGAATCATTTTGTTAAGAAGAAATCTTTTTGTGAGACAGGAAATTTCATTTGTAACTTGCAAGAACTTCGGGCTTCCATAGCGGGCTAGGCTTTAGCATAAAAGATAAAATTTTTTTACTTGCGGGGCTTATTTTGTTAAGAAAAGATTTTCTAGTGGGCAGAAAATTTTATTAGTAACTCGCGCGAAAATTCCAGTGCTTGAACCTGTCGAAACCACCATCTACAGACAGTCGCTTGGTTTCGACAGATTCAGTTTAAAAAATCAAACAGGTTAAGAAAAATCATTTTCAATAACTTTCCTCAACCTGCTTATAAAAAAATCAGATATTAGTACTGGTCAGCAAAGGCATCCAGAACGCTTAAACCCTGATGATTTAAATCGAATAGTGCCTGATTTTCCCAAGTAGAACCAATGGAGTTACCTGCAACCCATTCGCCGCCCCAGTAGAAAACTCCGTCTCCGCCGGCATCTTTTGTAATGTTAAAGATTGCCTGCAAAACTGCTTTCTGATTTGCCGGAGTTGCCGCAATAATGTTGTAACCGTTGTATGTGCTTGTAGAAATTCCGTAAGTAGAAGCCACAGATTTCAAGTTTGTATACGCGCTGTAAAGTCCAGTGTCTTTTGCATCATTGTAATACCAAATTGTATTTGAAACATTGTCACTTGCGTATTCATCAACTGTCCACGGGAAGCTTGTTTCTGCAACTACAACTCTCTTGCCTTTTGCAACATAAGTCTGGATTACAGATTTTAAATTTGCTGCAGTTTTGTGGCTTTCAAAGAACGGATAGTAAGAAAGTCCCAGTACATCAAAATCCAAATCATCAATATAGTTGTAAACATAACTGATTACGCTTGCATATCCTCCCTGAGCTACGTGCAGCATAATGTCAATGTCAGAATTATATGAGCGAATTTTAGAAATAATTGCAGCCATTACCGTTTGGAAATTTGAACTTGTAATCGAACACGGAACATTTGCGGTCGAATTGTAAGAAGAAGTCAGCATTATTCCAGAATTAATTTCGTTTCCAACCTGAACCATATCTGGAAGTCCACCGGCATTATTCATAATAACAAGGCAGTTTTTTGTCCACGTGGCCGCTGCACTTGCAAGACTCGAAGCACTGGTGTAAGAATCCCACGAACGCGGTGTACACTGAAGGCTCGGGTCAGCCCAAGTATCTGAATAGTGGAAGTCCAAAAGAACCTTCATTCCAAGATTTTTTGCACGGGCAGCAACACTCGCAGCTTTTGAAATGTCGCAGTAACCGTAATTTTCCATTGGAGTGTAATTTGCATTTGACGGAGAATTCCATACGCGCAAACGAACCCAGTTTACTCCGTGATTTTTAAGGATTGTGAGCATATCAGTTGCGGAAGAAGAACCTGATTCATAAAAAGAAGTTCCGTCTGCTTCAAGTGCATAAAGTGCCGAAACATCAACGCCTCTCATAAAATCTGATGAAGATGACGACGACGAACTTGAAGAAACCGCAGTTAAATACCATTTTTGGCAAGCACCGCCCCAGTAACTCCACTGAACTACATTGCCGCCGTTAGAAGTGCTCCAGCCGTAATCATCAAGACCAGAAGCATCGCCAGAAACTCTTGTAAGAATTGCATAAGAACCGTCGCTCTGCTTTACAAATTTAAATTGCTGATTTGTTCCGCCGGAATATGCGTAAGTTGCAATGTTTGTTCCGTCAGCAGAACTTTTTTTCCAAACATCAAGTGCCTGTGCCGAAGAAGAGCACACCGTTTTGATTGCATAATAACCGCTGCCTAAGTAAACAAGGTTAAATTGCTGTGCCGTACTTCCGTTGTATTCGTACTGCTGAATGTTTGTACCGTTAGAAGTACCGCCGTCTGCTACATCAAGATATTTTCCTGAATAGACATTTTGAATGTAATAATAGCCTGAAAGTGAAGTGTCGTAGCCGGAAGTAACTGTTCTTGCGCCTCCAGTTTCCACATTTTCATCTGATTCTAGTTCTACGAGATTAGAACAGCCGGAAAAAAACAATACGCTAGCAGCAAGAGCAAAAATTGTGTTTTTAACATAAAACTTTTTTTTGGAAATTAACATAAATACTCCAGATAAAAACTTCGAGTTTTTGTAATTAATCGTTTAATCGCTGATTGAGCCTGTCGAAAGCAAGATGACATTACGCTAGAAGATAATATGCACGAGTTACTGATAGAATTTTAGTTAAGAAAAAAAATCTTCTGTGATGAAGTTTATTACAGACTCAAAATTCGACCCAAATAAATGACTAAAGCTTGCAACGCAAACTTTTTTTAGATAAAAGACTGACGGTATTTTTGCAGACTTTTATCGCACCTCCTTAAGAAAACACATACCTCCTTTTAAAATATTTAAATACGTATCGTCTACACGTGTTGACTGTGTTGAAAAAAATTATAAGTGAGAATTTTTTAGCCGTCAAATTTTTTTACAGAAATTTTATTAAGTCAAAATTCGAGTTTTGTTACAATTAATCATTTAAGCGCCGATTGAGAGAGTCGAAATCAAGCGACTTACTTACA
>CAZXCR010000213.1:0-4022 GCA_964639315.1 uncultured Treponema sp.
ATTCTCTCCTTAACAAAAAGAATCTACGAGTTTTCGCAAGAAAACTCGGGAAGCAGGCATATGCCTGCGACAAACTCGACGAGTAAAATGCCAAAGGCATTTTACTCAACTATCGGGGCTAGGTCTTTTACTAAAATATTGTACGTACTTTTGAAAGTGCGTTGAGAGTTAAGAAAGTAAATGTTTGTTAAGAAGGAATTTTTTTAGTAAGAGGCGTGTTTGTAAGTTCTGAATTTTTTTGATAAGAATTTATTTTCTTAGCGTACAAAACATACATTAGTATCTGGTAGTTTCGACAGACTCAACCACCGGGATTGCGCCTGGTTACTGATAAAATTTTTTGTATAATAAAAAATCAATTTCTTAACAAGAAAATTTATCAGTCGCAAGGTCGCGCGAGTTACCAAAAAAATTTTCAGTTAAGAAAAAATCTGCTGGTAAACAAAACCCGCGCGAGTTACCAACGAAATTTCCTGTTTAACAAAAAATCAATAACCGTCACTTATGCTGCGGTTGTAGTCTTTTTTGCACAAGTCCATATAAACCAAAGAGCGCATTTTAAGATTGTCTTTAAGACTTTGTGGAAACGGAATGTAGCGCCAGAAAATATCGCGTACTTCTTTAGGAAGTTTTTGAGTTCCTGTTGCTTCTTTTGTCATCCAAAGAATATAGTCGTCAATAAAGAATTGCTTAATGTCGCCCTTCATTTTGTTTTCTTCAAGATACTGATAATAGCGACCTGTAAGTCCGTCAGTCATCCAGTCGAAGGAAGCTTTTTCTTTTGCAACCTGCCATCTTAGGTCAGCAACTGCAGTAAGACACGCGATTTTTAAATCTCGAGGATACATTGGAATTACGATTCGTCCACGGCTTGTAATGCGATTAAAACGATCAAACGGTTCCCAGCAAAAACCTGTATCACCGTAAGTAGGCACTAAAAGAACATAAGGCACAATTCTGTTTGCAACGCCTTTGTGTATTCTTGTAAAACATTCCGGGTCAATTGATTCTATCCACGCAAGTTCGCGCAAAACATTTTCTCTAAAACCAGTGCCTTTGTCGATGCAGTGGAAAAATTCGCGTGTAAAAATAGGAAACTGATTTCCTTGCCGACCACAGGTCATTTTTGCCATTTGCCTTACAGTTGACATTTCAGACAAAATATCTTCTTTGCCAACATTTAATTCCATTTCCGGCATATCTGCTGATTTTTGATTCAGGGAATTTTCTATTTCTTTTGCTTCCTGAAGTTCTTTTAAATAATTGTTGAGTTCACGGTCAACTTTTTGAAGTGCATGGAAGCGCAAATTTATTTCGCCAAAGAGCTTTTTTTGAAGGTCAGTGTAAGAACTTTGATGAGGTTCAAGCCCGATTATAGTTGTGTGAGCGCAAAGCATTTGTACTCGTTCTTGAATTTCAATTTCCAGATTCTTGCGCTCAGATTCTTTTGATGTTACAAGACTTTCTGCGTTTTGCAGTTTTCCAGTATTTTTGCTTTTTAACTGCATAATTCGCTGTTGTTCAGCTTGCGGACCTTTTGATCTGTTAGGAACTTCGTCTGTTGTACTTAACTTTAGTTTTCCAGTGGCAATTTCTTTTATCCATTCGTCCATATAAAGAATAGGTTCGCCACTTTTGTTTGTAAGTTCTACGCGCGAAAAGAAATTTTTTTGTTCAGGAGTAAAAAGTGAAGGCAGCACAACTCCGTAACGCATTGCAAGTTTTTTTGGAAGCGGAATTTTTGGATTTATGATTTTAGGTGCAATGGTTCTCAAAAATTCCCAATGTGCGGTAACCATCTGCTGACGGTAAACGGTTTTATCTTTTTTATCCTGACAATTTAAATATTTAACAAGAAGCTGGTGAAGTCTTTGAGCAGCTTCTCCTTCGCCAGAAAGGCATACTTTGTAATAAGAAGGATCGTCAAAAATCGGATTTGCTTCGTCTAAAAAAGTTTTTTCGTATGATTTTGGATCAAAGCATTTTTGACGCAAATCAACTTCGCGGATTCCTCCGTTTGCCGGATTTGTTGGAACTGAAGAGACTGCATTAAATTGAGCCTTCATTTGTTCTTCAATATTTGAAGCATTAGGCTCCTGCTGTTTTTGTTCTTGGGGTAATTTTGGCAGACTATTTTCTGTTTCTTGTAATAATGCAGCAATGCTTGGGTCTAATTCGTCACTCATACCAAGCATTATAACACAGATTACCGCTATTTAACACAACTTTTTAGTTTGAAGTGATTTGAAGTGCAAGTTTTACTTACTTGGAGCGAATTTTTTTCTTCAAGTTTGCGGCTTTTTTTTCGCACACTCTGTGCGCTCGGCTGCAAATTTTATTACAAAACCGGCTATGCGCGGTTCCGCTTTCGCTCCATTGCTACGCAACCGCCTTCGGCGGCCGCTCCTATCCGGGCTAAGTCTCTTGCTAAAATTTTCCTGCAAAAACAAAAGGCAGACTTTAATAAAACTTAAAGCCTGCCTTAAAATTACTAAAACTGTCTGTTAATTAAAACAGCGCACATAATAATCACCATACTTTGCATAAAGATAATTATTAAACGAGGTGCCCAGCTCATCACCAGTAGTTATTTTTGTAAAATAAGATGCGTAACTGGAATCATAAGTTTTTTCAGTAGCTGATGAATAATAAAAACCATCAGGTGCAGTTCCGGTATATGAATAGCTGTCAAAAATATCTGCATTAGAACCGTCTGTAATCTTTACCTGCAATGTTGATATATCATCATAAGTATAAACTTTACTTGCATATTCTTGATCAAATAAACCTACATAACCTGTAGTGGTAGAGGGTTCTTTTATATAATCATTCCACTTGTAGCCGGTGTTGTTAGTTTTACCCATAAAATACAAAGGAAAACTTTTGCTAGAATAAGAGCCACGGCCTACAGTTGTACTTGCAGTTGCATCAATTGTCCCACTGGATGTAATATTTCCGCTGTAAAGATAAAAACTATCAGCTTCTGTGGCATCTAAAACATAAAAAGCCGTACTGTAATAAGTTTCAGAATGATTACACTTAACGGCAACAATATCCATTGTGTATGATGAACTTGCAATATCATCTGTAAAACCGCAGATTCCATTCAAAATTCCAGCACAGCCAGAAAACAAAAGGGTACTGGCGTAAATAAGGGCAAAAATCACTTTATTTTTAGTTTTCATATTTCATTCCTTATAAAAAACAACACTAATAATTGTTTAGCAAAGTCCAAATACTCATTGGATAGCCCACCATAATGCCTACAGTAAAGCGGTCATAAAATCCTGTTTCAGGAAGCTGGACTAAAGCATACTGAAGATTAAGGGAAATATATTTGTTAAACGGCACATCAACACCTAAAGCATAGCGCAAAGAAAAATTATCTTTAGTTTCAGACAAACCAGAATAATTTTCCAAAGATTTTTCAATGTTGGTTGCACAAAAACCAATGCCAACTTCACCATAAAAGTTAGGGTACCATTTACCCAAAGGCAGCCGGGCATTTACACCTAAAATCCAATATCCAGAACCGTTAAAACCTATGTTACCTCCCAAAACCGCACCTGTATACAGCCACGGAGTAAGTCCTAAAGTTCCAGTAAAATCACATGCAAAGCCACTTGAAAGACCGCCAGTATAACCTAAATTTAAGGCCACGCCTGTACGAGCACCGCCACCCATACTCTGTAAGAAAAGTGTATCATTGCTATTTTTTTCAGCCTTTGCTTTTTCAGTGGCGGCAGTTTCTTTAGCATCAGATTTTTTCTGAACATCACTTCGAACATCATTTATAGGCTCATACTGAAGACCTGCCTGAGCATTGCTTTCATCCGGAATAATTGTTTTAATAACTTTTCCAGTCTGCGAATTAACAAGGCGGAATTCCAAAGCCGTAACCGTGTAGCAAGAAGGATATTTTTCTTCCATAGGTTCAATTTTGTAATCAGCTTCAGCATATATAATCGGAGTTCCCATCGTGAACATAGAATCCAAAACTTCAAAAGCCTGACCGTTCGACA
>CAZXCR010000214.1:0-4000 GCA_964639315.1 uncultured Treponema sp.
CAGTTATTGCGGTAAAACGTAGTGAAAATTCCTTCTACGGCGAAGTTGTTTACGTACGCGATAAAAATGGCGAAAAAAGAACTGGACGAATTGTTGATATAAATGAAAAAGCTGCCGTTGTTCAGATTTTTGGAAGCACAACAGGACTTGATTTGGATTCTACAACAGTTGAATTTCTTGAAGAACCACTGCAGCTTCGGGTAGGAAAAGGTCTTTTAGGAAGAATTTTTAACGGACTTGGCGAACCAATTGACGGTTATCCGCAGATTGTTAGCGACAAAAAAATCAGTGTAAACGGAAATCCTATAAATCCTTACGCGCGAGTTTATCCACGAGACTTTATTCAGACGGGAATTTCTTCAATCGATGGAATGAACACTTTAATCCGCGGACAAAAGCTCCCGATTTTTTCTGGCAGCGGACTTCCTCATAACAAACTTGCGGCTCAAATTATCCGCCAGGCAAAACTTTTGAACAGTAACGAAGAATTTGTTATGGTTTTTGCCGGAATGGGAATAAAATACGACGTTGCCCAGTTCTTTAAAAATACCTTTGAGGAATCTGGTGTTCTTTCAAGGGTAGTAATGTTTCAGTCTTTGGCAGACGCGCCTTCAATCGAAAGAATTATTACGCCACGTTGCGCACTTACGGCTGCAGAATATCTTGCATTTGAATGCAATATGCACGTTCTGGTTGTAATGACTGATATGACAAACTACTGCGAGGCTCTGCGCGAAATTTCAACTACGCGTGGTGAAGTTCCTGGTCGTAAGGGATATCCTGGCTATTTGTATTCAGATTTGGCGGAACTTTACGAACGAGCTGGAAAGGTTCAGGGATCGTCTGGTTCAATTACGCAAATTCCAATTCTTACAATGCCTAATGATGATATTTCGCATCCAATTCCAGACTTAACTGGTTACATTACAGAAGGTCAGATTGTTCTTGCCCGCGAAATGTTTGGTAAGGGAATGTATCCGCCGGTAAGCGGTTTGCCTTCTTTAAGTCGTTTGATGAAAGACGGAATTGGAGAAGGTATGACGCGCGAAGATCATGCGGCAGTTTCGAGTCAGCTTTTTGCTTCGTATTCAAAGGTAAAGTCAATTAGAAATCTTGCCAGCATTATTGGCGAAGAAGAACTTAGTGAACTCGACCGGCTTTATTTAAAATTTGGAAACGAACTTGAGACCAAATTTTTTACTCAGGGCGAATACGAAGACCGTTCTATTGAAGAAACCTTGGATTTGGGTTGGAAACTTTTAAGCCTTCTTCCTCAAACTGAACTTTACAGAATCAAGGAGGAAATGCTTAAAAAATATCTTCCTAAAACTCAAGATTCTGCTTTGTCAGAATAAGGACGCTCTATGGCAAAACTGAATGTTGCTCCAACAAAATCAAATCTTCTTGCTGTAAAAGAACAGCTTGCTGTAAGTGTGCAAGGTTATGATCTTCTTGAGCAGAAGCGGGAAATTCTTGTTATGGAGCTGATGCACATTGTTGAAAAAGTAAAGCTTCTTGAGCGGCAAATTGATAAATGTACTGAAAGTGCGTATCCGGCTTTAAAAAATATGCTTTTAAAAATCGGAGGCGACAATGTTGAAAAAATTGCATTTCCAGTCAGTTATAATTTTAAAATGGAAAACAAAAGTCTTGTGATTGCCGGAATGACTTTTGACACTGTAGAAGTTGAACTTCCAAAGCAGCAGTTGTTTTCTTCGTTTTTAGGTTCGTATCCAGATTCAGACTTTGTTATGAAGGAATTTTTTAAACTTCTTTCGTTGCTGACTCAACTTGCTTCCATAAGAACAATTGCCTGGCGTCTTGCACGCGAAGTTAAAAAGACTCAACGCAGAGTAAATGCTTTGGATAAAATGGTAATTCCGCAGGATCAGGAAACCGTAAAGTACATTGAAGGGGTTCTTGAAGAAAGAGAACGCGAAAATGTATTTGTCTTAAAATCTTTAAAAAACAGGCAGGCAAAATGATAAAACCCTTATTTCAAAAAGTGATTGTTGCGTATAACGGCTCTCAGTCTTCTTTGCACGCTCTTATGTACGCAATTTTGATGGCAAAGCAGACGGGTTGCCGCGTAAAAGTAATTTATGTTGTAAATACTGAAGCTTTAAAAACTCTTTCTGCTGCTAAAATTCTGCTCAAGGATGAATGCGAAACTTCCCTTGCAGAAGTTGAAAGTGACGGAAAAAAGAAACTTGCTTACTGCGAAAAACTTGGAAGGCAAAAAGGCATTAAAATTGAAACAGAACTTCGCTACGGCGCTGTTTGGTCAGAATTGATTATGGCAGCGGACGACTGGCAGGCAAATTTAATTCTTTTGGGTGGCACAAGCGGTCTTACTGAGTTTACAAATCTTGTGTATACAAAACTTAGCCGTCAGAACAGCGAAATTATTGGAAGCGCTCACTGCAATGTAATGGTGGTAAAGGAACCGTATATTGAACAACTTTTCAAAATGGCTTAAAACTTTTATCAGAGACTTTGAATTTCGACTTTGCTGTAAGTTTTATTTATTTGGAGCGAATTTTTTTTTCTGTCAAAAATTTTTGTTCGTTCCGGCTGTAAATTTTTTCAGGAAGCCGCTGTTCCGGCCTTGCGCTACCGCTTCATTCCGGCGCGAAGCACCGGAACTTCGGGCCTCCATAGCGGGCTAGGTTTTCTTAGCGAAACAGTGGACGTTAAGAAAATAAATGTTTACGAAAAAGACCTGCGAGTTTACTGTAACCTGCGCTTGCTAGTTTTTTTTTGTTAAGCAGTAGACTTTTTTTTATAAAAAATTCTACTGCTTAACAGGCGCAAGCCCCGGTGGTTACTGATAAAATTTTTTTGTTAAGCGATAGATTTTTTCTTAACCAAAAATTCTATCACTAACAGGCTTAGCCAGCGTTTAGATGATTAATTGCAAAAATCGAATTTTGCCCTGGAGAAACTTGTTTAAGTATTGTAAAATTTAGTGGCGACTTTAAAAACGCCTATATTTTAAGATATTTTAAGATTCGGAGAGTATGATTATTTTATGAGATTGCTGCTTGTAGAAGATGAAGTTAGGCTTTCCCAAGCCCTGGTTGAAATTTTTCAAAAAAATCGCTACGGAATTGATGCTGTTTACACAGGCTCTGAAGGTTTAAAATATGCTCAGAGTGGAATTTACGATGCCATAATCCTCGACGTTATGATTCCAGAAATTGACGGTTGGACAATTCTAAAAAAACTCCGCGAAGAAAAAAATAAAGTTCCGGTTTTAATGCTTACTGCAAAAGACGAAATTGACGACAAGGTGCGCGGTTTGGATCTTGGTGCAGATGATTATATGACAAAGCCGTTTAGCACAGAAGAACTTTTGGCCCGCATTAGAGCTTTAACCAGAAGACATGGCGATGTAAAAGAAAATTGCATTGAATTCGGAGACCTTGTATTTAACAAAAGCAACTGCGAAATTTCAAAAAAAGGCGGGGAAGCAATAAAACTTTCCCTTAAGGAATTTCAGATTCTGGAACTTCTTTTTGATAACCCGCATCAGATTATAGGCAAAGAAAGAATTATTTCAAAAATCTGGGGTGGCGACAGCGATGCTGAATACAACAATGTGGAAGTTTACATCAGTTTCCTTCGTAAAAAAATGGAAACTTTAAAAGTCAGCACAAAAATCAGAACGGCAAGGGGAATTGGCTATTCTCTTGAAGAAAAATAATTTTTACCAAACGCCCTTACGTTGATTTTTGTTTTTTGAGGAAATGACTTGAAAAAATCACTAAATCTTGAATATCTTCGATTTAAGTTTTCAATGACCGCAATGATTAATATTGCCATCATTATGCTTCTTGTTATAGTTGGCTACAATATTTACTTGTGGAATTCAAATTCTACAAAGGCAGGAAAATTTATAAGTCATATTGTAGAAAACGAAGGATATTACGATCCTCATCCTGCTCATCCTCCTAAAGAACATTTTAATGATTTTTTTCCAGAGTTTCCTCCAAATTCT
>CAZXCR010000215.1:0-3998 GCA_964639315.1 uncultured Treponema sp.
CGCACTTGATCCTCAGCCGGAAGAACTTATTTGGGAAATTGGACCGGGACTTGGTTGCATGACTGAAGAAATTTTAAATTGCGGTGCAAAACTTACTGTTTTTGAAATTGACTGTGGTTTTATAAGAATGCTTCATCAGTTTTTTGAAGAAGAAGAAAAAACTTCCAGATTCAAAATTGTTGAAGGAGACGTTTTAAAAAATTGGAAAAAAGAATTTGAGGCACAGGAGAAAAAAAATCTTGTTCCTACAAAATTGAGCGGAAATTTGCCTTACAACATTGCGGCTACTTTTATTGCAGAAACGGTGGCAGAAAATCTTGTTTTTGAAAAATGCAGTTTTACTGTTCAAAAGGAAGTTGCTCAAAGAATGGCTGCCTTGCCTGGTACAGAAAATTATTCTGCGTTCAGCGTTTTAATTCAGTGGGCTTATGATGTAAAGCCTGGACTTGAACTTTCGCCAGGAAATTTCTGGCCACGTCCAAATGTTGTTTCGCAAAACGTTATCCTCGAAAAGAAAAAAAATCCTTATGTTTGCAAAAATCCTAAAATTTTTCTGAAACTTGTGCATGCACAAGTTTCAGAAAAATTTTAGAAAAACTATTTATAACAACATAAAACCTCTGTTGCAAAATAATATGAGTGCTAACGAGATTTTTATTCAGGCAGGAATTGAAAAGTCAAGAAGGGCAGAAGAACTTAGTGTGCAGGATTTTATTAACTTGAGCGATGTTTTTGCATCTGCTATAATCTAGCTATGACAAGCGAGCAATTTACTGAGAATTTTTTTAAGATTAGGGAAGAGATAAGGCAGTGTGAAAAAAAAAGTGGCCGTAGCGAAAACAGCGTAAGGCTTTGTGCCGTTTCAAAATTTCATCCAATGGAAGAGGTTCTTAGCGCGTTAAAAGCAAATCAAATT
Source organism: uncultured Treponema sp. (assembly GCA_964639315.1). GTDB lineage: Bacteria > Spirochaetota > Spirochaetia > Treponematales > Treponemataceae > Treponema_D. The sequence continues at coordinate 917 of CAZXCR010000215.1, forward strand.
TTGTTTGGTGAAAATCGGGTTCAGGAAGCGTACAAAAAATTTACTGACTTAAACAATTATGTTGCTGAAAATAATCTTAATTTTAAGAAAGAACTGCATATCATTGGTTCACTTCAAACAAACAAGGTAAAAAAAGCGTGTGAAATTGCAAGTGCAATTCAGTCGGTGGATAGAGAAGAGCTTCTTGCTGAAATTGAAAAGCAGTCAGCAAAATTGAATAAAAATATGGAAGTCTTTTTTGAACTTCATACAGGCGAGGATTCTAAAAGCGGATATCCTTCAAAAGATGCACTTTTTTTAAGCGCAGAAAATATTGCTTCGGGAAAATATCCGCATATAAAACTTGTGGGACTTATGACAATGGCACCTTTTTCAGACAATGAAACTTTGGTAAGAAAATCATTTTCTGAACTTAGAAGTGTGCGCGATGAATTAAAAGTAAAATTTCCTGAACTTAATGCTAATGAACTTAGTATGGGAATGAGCGGGGATTTTAAGATTGCGATTGAAGAGGGCAGCACAATGGTAAGAATTGGAACTGCACTTTTTGGTGAGCGCGATTACAATAAAGTTGTCTCTGAAAATTAAATTTGTATTTTTAACTTTAGGATTTTTTTAGGATGAAAAGGATAATTTCTTTTGCATTTCTTTTGATTTTTTTATTCAGCCCAGTTTTTGCAGCAAGTTCTTCTTCTTCGAGTTCAGAAATTAAAGACTACGAAGAAGACGAATTTCCTGAGTGGGCAAAGCACTTGCGTCGTACAGAAATTATTACGTTTGGTTCGCTGCCATTTGTTACAATCGGGGTTTCTTTTGCTTACGGTTCGGCTTTGTATTTTACAGGCGAAGTTGATTCTTTTCCAAATCCGCTTAACAAGAGTGAAAATTCTTATACCGAAGAGCAGCAGTTAAAAATTGTGGGACTTTCGCTTGGTGTGAGCACGGTTTTTGGACTTACTGATTTGGTCATAAATCTGATAAAAAGTCATAAAAAAAATCTTGAAAACAATCTTATTGAACAGCAGAATAATTTGATTATAGTTCCGTTGAATGAAAATGAAACTGTCTTTAAGCGCAAAAATGATGACGCAGAAATTCCAAATGAATTTTATGAAAAAGAAGACGAAGGTCAGCAGGACGGACTTTCTGAAGAAAAGTAATAATAAAAAATGAATGTGCTAGAATGTAAAGTTCCTGATGATTTTGTTGGTAGTGAACGGCTTGATAAATTTATTTCATCTCTTCCAGACGGAATGAACCGCAGCCATTTAAAAGCGGTTGCAAGAGAAATTTATGTAAATCAGAAAAAAGAAAAAGTTTCCTGCAAGATAAAAGCTTCTGATTCAATCAAAATAATTTGGGAAGAAAGCGTTCCTGTAAAATTTGAGGCGGAAAATATTCCTCTTGAAATAATTTACGAGGACGAAAATGTTTGCGTGGTGAATAAGGCGCAGGGAATGGTAAGTCATCCGGCGCTTGGCAATTGGACTGGAACTTTGGTAAATGCGCTTTTGTTTCATTTTGGAAAAGATTTTATTCGCGAACTTGATCCTGAAAAAAATACTGAATCTGAAATTCTTGCAAACCGCCGACCGGGAATTGTGCATCGCTTGGATAAGGAAACTTCGGGAATCATTATAACTGCAAAAAATCCAAAAACTCATGAATTTCTTGCTTCTCAATTTAAAAATCACAGGTCGATTGTAAAAGAGTACATTGCAATTTGTACAAGCCGTCCGCAAAAAAAGTCTGGGCTTATAAAAACTCAGATTATAAGAGATCCGCGGGATAGAAAAAAATTTAAGGTAAGCCTCAACCCTGATGAAGGAAAATATGCGGAAACTTATTATAAGTGCATTGCCTGTTACGGACCTTATTCTCTTATGCGACTTAGAATTAAAACTGGCAGGACTCATCAAATTCGGGTTCATTTAAAATTTATAAACTGCCCGATTTTAGGTGATTCAATTTATTCCAAAGCTGATAAAAAATTTCCTAGCGCAACGCTTATGCTTCATTCAAAAAAGCTTAAGATTCTTGTTCCCAAAGATTTTTCTTCAAATCCTCCAAAGGCTGAATTTATGGAATTTAAAACTCAAACTCCAGTTCGCTTTAAAAAAGTGCTGAAAGTTTTGCATCGCGATTATAAAAAAGATATTTTGCAGGATTAAAAAATGGCGGATTTTATTTCGATTGTTCACAATTATTCTGAAAATGAGCCGTTTTGGGTTTTGAATAAAAAGGCTTCGATTCCGAGTGCGCCGCTTAAAGAAGGTGATTTTAGTGCTTTGGGCGAATTAATAAAACTTTTTCCCGAAGCAAAAAAGGTTTCTGGCGGAAAAAAAATTGAATACGGACTTGTTCATAGAATTGATACGGAAACCAGCGGACTTTTGCTGGTTGCAGGACGTCAGGATTTTTATGATGAAATTCTTTTGGCACAGAAAAATGGGCTGTTTTTAAAGTCGTATTCTGCGGAATGTGAAAAATGCACTTCAATACTTTCTGATTTTGACGGATTTCCGCCGCTACCAGAGGATTTTGCGCTTGGCAGAGAAAATATTGTTTCTTCAAAATTCAGATATTTTGGAAAGCACAATTTTTGCGTTCGACCTGTTTCTTCAAAAAGTGGACCTGCTTCTCAAAAAAAAGCTTCGGATAAAATCTATACTACAAAAATTTTTCTTGAAAAAACTGATAAGGGATATTTTGCGCACTCAAGAATTGCTCAGGGATTTAGGCATCAGGTTCGTTGCCATTTGGCGTGGTGCGGATTTCCTGTAAAAGGCGACGTGCTGTACAATCCAAATGCAAAACAAAATGATGAAATGAAATTTTGCGCGTCAGGACTTTATTTTTCCTGGAATGAAAAGAATTTTTCGTTTGAACTGTGATTTTGCGCGTGGGTTGCTAAGAGGGCGTTTTCTTTGCCAAGAAAAATTTGCTTCTTAACAAAAAGTCTGCGAGATTACGCGCGCGCCTTACTTGCAGGGAATTTTTTTGTTAAGAGAAATTTGCGCGCGCGTGGTTACTAACAAAACATTTTCTTGCGAACTGAAATTTTTCTTTGCTAAGCGAAATT
>CAZXCR010000216.1:0-3995 GCA_964639315.1 uncultured Treponema sp.
ATGGTGGTTTCGACAGGCTCAACCACCGGGTCTTTTATTTTCCTACATCTTTTTGCAAATTTTATTTAAACTCGAAATTCAGCCTTTTATTTAAACTCAAAATTCAACCTATTAGTAAAAATTCTATTAGTAACACGCACGCAAAGAAAATCCGTCATTAAACAAACAAAACCTTCACCTGCCTCGCGCCCTACCAACTTATGCTAAAAGTTTTTGTATCCTGCAAAGTAAGAAAATCAAACAGCGGAACTGAAAAAACCGCTTTTTTTAGGGAAGTTTTTGACTGTTCGGTATCAGAAAGTGAAGCTTTTTTTATAGACTTTCCTTCAGGCGGAAGCAACGTAACTTTTATAGATGCTTTTTCTAAAACAGAAGATATTTCGTTTCCATAAACCAAAGAAATCAAATTTTTATAATCCTGCTCGCTCATCACCTCAGAACCAAAAACCGGCGCCATAAACAAATCAAAATAACTTTGCGTTTCAACCGGCAAATTTTTTACAAGTTCCTGAATACTTTGCGCAGAAAGAATAATTGTAAGCGAAGAATCCGTGCAGGTAAGAAAATTTGCAATTTTTATATTTGAACCGTCGTTTACCGCAACCTGATTATCCGGAGAAGGAATTTCGCCCGAAATAAAAATTTCTCTTGCATTTGGAACTTTTACGCTCAAATTCTTAAAATCACTTCCCTCAAAATTTGACCTTATTTCGCTTTCAGAAAAAATAATATTTTCAGAATCAAGCCCCGAAGACTCGTTCAATTCCGCCATTCCAGAAGTTAAATTCTGAAGAATATCGTAAAATTCCTTTCCAAGATTTATAGAAAAATTTACATCAGCAGTTTTTTGATTGCCAGCCTTTATTTCAATACTTGACGAACACGACGCGAAAAAAAGCGAAAGTACAAATGTAAACAAAAAAAGCAAAGTCTTTGAAGTTTTCATATAATATTTCCTGCAAAAATTAAATTTATAAATTTCCATAACAAAACTGGCGGTAACAAAACTTAGCAAGCAGTAAACCCACCTGGCAAACAGCAAAATTTATTTCTTCTGCGGATATTTTTGATTGTATTCAGAAGTTGTTGGCAAAAATCTCGCGTATCCGTAAAAATGATTTTTCCAGTATTTTGCGTCCATCAGTTCAAGCACAACGCCTGTTCGCGGACCGTCGCTAATGCACGAAACAAAAACTCTTTTTCCTTCAAATTTTGTATTCGGATTTTTAGAATTATGATAAATTCCGCCATAAATTCCCACGTGATTTATAACGCCCGAACTGTTTGCAAAAAAAATTAAATCTCCGGGTTCTTTTTCTTTTCCTTCAATTTTTTGACATTTCGAATACATTGCCTTTGCAGTTCTTGGAAGTTGATGATAAGCCCCACTTGGATCCTTAAAATTTCTTGCGGCATAAAACACAAATCCGCTACAGTCAAAACCCTTTGCTGGATCTTCACATCCGCCATAAAGATATCTTGTTCCCTGCAAACTAAGCGCATACTCAATTAATTTTTGACGCTGAACAGAAACTTTTCCGGCTGCAAAAACCTCCGCTCCAAAAGCAAAAATAAATAAAAAAGCAAAAAATTTCTTCATATGCATATTTTTATGTTAATCTTTTAGAAAATCAAGAAAATAAAATTAAGAAGTCAAAATTCGAGTTTGTGGTTATTTTGGAGCGAATTTGTTTTCCTCAAAATAAATTTTTCTTCTCGCGCACACTGTGCGCTCGGCTGCAAATTTTATTAGGAATCCCGCTTTCCGCGGTTTCATTCAAAACCTTCGGTTTTGAACGCTTCGCGCCGCTACAATCGGGGCTAAGCTTAGCTAAATGGTTTGTTAAGAAAATAAATTCTTATCAAAAAAGCCCCGCGAGTTTGTGGTTGTTACTGACAAAATTTCTTGTCCCAAAAAAATCAATTTCTTAACCCACTAAGCAACCGCAGCTCGCAACATTCATTCACGTCAATCTTTAAAAAAAAGCAGATATTTTCTATAATTGCGGAATGAAACAAAATCCAGATTATTCAGTAATTTATAATGACAACGATATTGTAGTTTTAAGCAAGCGCTCAGGTCTTTTAATTGCCGCCGATCGCTATGACGCAGATGCGCCACGACTTGATCTTCTTGCAGAAAAAGAATTTGGCAGACTTTATGCAGTTCACAGAATTGACAAAGACACCAGCGGGCTTGTTATTTACGCAAAAAATGCTGAAAGTCATAAAAATCTTTCAATGCAATTTGAAGAACGTAAGGTAAAAAAAATTTATCACTGTTTAGTAAACGGCCATCCGCTTTGGAAAAATCTACACGTTGACCTAAAACTTTTGCCAGACGGAGATGCCCGCCACAGAACTATTGTAAACAGAACTCACGGAAAAATTTCTATTACTGATTTTAAACTTTTAGGAAACTGCGGTCCTTACAGTTGGATTGAAGCAATTCCACACACCGGCAGAACTCATCAAATTCGAGCGCATCTTCAGGCAAACGGACTTTGCATTGTTTGCGATCCGCTTTATTCAGGCAACCAAAAACCTGTAAAGCTCAGCGACTTTAAGCGCAAATACAACGGCAATGTTGAAGAAGAAAAACCGCTGCTTTCCCGACTTGCACTGCACGCGTACAATCTTACAATTTTTCACCCTGTAACCAACGAAAAAATGACTTTTACCGCACCTTATCCGCGAGATTTAGAAGCCGTTAGAAAACAACTTGCTAAAGTTTTTAAAGTAGATCCGCTTGCAGACGAAAGTGAATCATAATTTTTGATTTTATGAAAAAGATTTTTGCACAATTTTTTTTGATTTTTCTTCTGACACAATCTTTGTTTGCAAAAGAAAATTTTTTTTCAAAATATGTAAATTTAAATCTTGAACCGTATTTTACTACCAGATTTGGTCAGCAAAACGAATTTGTTTTTACAGAAAATTCCGCCGGAGAAACAAAAAAACTTAGCGAGCTGAACTGGGAACAAAAGCCATTGTTTTTTGGTGGCGCAAAAATAGAAGCAGGAATTTGCGGATTTAATATTTCATTTAAATATCAGGAAGCAATTCCTTCTCTAAACTGCGGCAGCGTTCTTGATTCCGACTGGATAAATTTAACGCTGCAAAAATGGTCAACAAACGAAAGCATTGCATCATTAAAAACAAATTACAGCGAATCTTCCTGCACTGTTGAACGCTATTACAACTGGATTTTAGAATTAAATTATTTGTTCACATTAAAAAATGAATGTAAGTTAAAATTTTTTGGTCAGTTTGACTATTCTTTTTCTTCTTTTTTAGCTCAGGACGGCAGTTATTGGTACGGAAAAGAAACCTCGCAAGGATATTATGATGAATACACGAGCGTACAAAATCCTGGAACCCTTACTGGTGATGTTTTAAAACTTGAGCGCGTAAATTATATTTTCTGGCTTGGGCTTTCCGCTGAACAAAATTTAACTTCGCACATAAAATTTTTCTCAAATTTTGCAGTCTGCCCTTTTATTTTTACTGATTCCCTCGATACTCATTTTCTTACGGGCTATTATTATCTTGATAAAATGCAAGCTTTTTTTAGTGGCGTAAAATTTTTGTGTGGAACAAATTTTTCTCTTTCGCCAAAAAGTTCTTTAAAAATTTCAGTACAAACAAGCGCACTAAATTCTCTTTACGGAATTTCCTATGCAAAATCAAGCAGTTCAAACTCAAAATTCAGCCTTTTAGATACAACTAGCGGCGCATCTTTTTTTTATGCTGACTTTATAATTTCTTTTAACCACAAATTCTAAATAGGGCAAAATTCGAGCTTTACAATTAATCGTCTAAGCGCAAATTGAGCCTGTTACCAATAGAATTTTCAGTTAAGCCCCGAGTGAGAGTGTCGAAATCAAGCGACTATTACTGATATAATTTTTTGTTAAGAAAAAAATCTATCTCTTAACAAAATAATCCCGCAAGTTTTCACAAGAAAAAATATTTTTACGGAAGATTTTGAATTT
>CAZXCR010000217.1:0-3985 GCA_964639315.1 uncultured Treponema sp.
AGCCACGTCGCCTGAAAATATAAGCGAAGCCTGCGATGCACACTTGAGGAAAAAAGATTCGCTCCAAATAAGCAACACGCCCGCGAGTTACCAACAAAATTCCCTGTTCCAAAAAAAATCTTCTTCTTACCCACAAAAAATTCCCTTCTTCGCAAGAAAAATCATTTTCCAAAAATCAACAGAATCGTTACAATGTGGGCATAATTTCTTAAAAGTTGAGGCTCAAAATGTCAGACAAAACAAAGACATCATTTACCGGCGTTGTATTGCTTTTACTTACAGCATTTATCTGGGGAAGTTCCTTCATCGCGCAGAGCGAAAGCAGCGGACTCGTAAAACCGTTCACCTTCAATGCGGTCAGAATGATAATCGGTTCAATTTCACTCATTCCGGTCATTTTAATCAGAGACAGGGCAGCAGCCCGTTCACTTTCACAGGAACAGCTTGCAGAGCGTAAACAGGAAGACAAAAAAATCCTTAAATACGGCAGCCTGATGGGAATTGCGCTTTGTGTTGCCTCAAATTTTCAGCAGTTCGCCTTTGAAGAACCGGGTCACTCTGCCGGAAAAATCGCCTTCATTACGGCAATGTACATGTTCATTGTGCCTTTAATCGGGCTTTTCTTTAAGAAGCGGATTTCTGCCCTTACGTGGCTTTGCGTTGCCGTGGGCTTTGTGGGACTTTATTTTCTTTGCATCGATGAGCGCGGGTTCGGTTCAATTACCTTTGGAAACGTACTTGCGTTCTGCTGTGCGGTCTGCTTTGCGATTCACATTCTTTTGGTTGCGCGCTTTGCTCCGAATTTTGACGGAATTAAACTCAGCTGCGTTCAGTTTTTTGTGAGCGGCGTTATCAGCGTAATCTGCATGTTCATTTTTGAAAAACCGACCGTGAGTGCCATCTGGTCAGCAAAACTTCCGATTTTGTATTCGGGAATTTTGAGCTGCGGCGTTGCGTACACTCTGCAGGTGATTGCACAGAAGCGCTGTGACGAAACGATTGCTTCGCTTTTGATGTGCATGGAAAGCGTTTTTGCGGTTTTGTGCGAAGCGTTCTGTTTTGCGGTGTTCGGCATGGGAGAAAAAATTCTTTCAGGGCGTGAAATCCTCGGCTGCGTCATAATGTTTGCGGCGATTGTCTTAAGTCAGTTTGCGCAGATGAAAAAACAACCGCAAAATTAAGGCTCAAAAAATAAACGTCTTGTACAGTAAAAAAACGCAATCGTAAAAAAGTTGCCGTTTTGTATAAAATTCAGTAAATTGAATGTGAAAAATTTTTTTTAGAGGAAGTAACAGATTATGGCAAAAAAATTGACTCCTATTACGCTGCTTTGCGGTTATCTTGGTGCCGGAAAAACTACACTTTTGAACAAGGTGCTTTCAAATCAGCAGGGATACAAGGTTGCTGTTATTGTAAATGATATTGGCGAAGTGAACGTTGACGCTAAACTTATTGCCGACGGTGCAAAAATTACTGATACCAGCGACATTGTTCCTTTGACTAATGGATGTATTTGCTGCACTTTGAAAAGTCAGCTTGCTACAAATATTGAAAACATCATTAAGTCTGGAAAATACGATTACATTATGATTGAAGCCAGCGGTGTGTGCGAACCTATGCCGATTGTTCAGGAACTTGAAATGATTAAAAATGGCGTAGTTGACAATGTTGTTGGCGTTGTAGATGCTGCTCGACTTGTTGATGAATTTGCTGGCGGAGATAAACTTCTTGACAAGGCTGATATGGAAGAAGAAGACATTGAAAGTCTTTTGGTTCAGCAGATTGAATTCTGTTCTACGCTGATTATAAATAAAAAAGATTTGGTAAGCGAAGAGGATTTTGCAAAGGTTCGTAAGGTGATTGAAGCCCTTCATCCTGGCGTAAAAATCATTGAAACAAGCCACGGAGATGTTCCTGTTGCTGACATTCTTTCTACCGGAACTTTTGATTTTGAAAAAGTTTATGCAAGTGCTGGTTGGTGTAAGCATCTTGAAGAAGATGAAGTTGATGAAGATGACGACGACGATGATGACCATGATCACGAGCATCACGAAGAGCATCACCACGAAGAAGATGAGCACGATGGACATCACGAACATCATCATCACGAGCATAAGCATGACGGCGATTCTGGTTCAGATGAAGATGAATACGGAATTGGAACTTTCATTTATTACCGCAGAAAGCCGTTTGACCGCCAGAAACTTGATGAATTTGCAAACAGATGGCCGCGCAACATTATTCGCTGCAAGGGCTTAATGTGGTTTGCTGATGAAAGTGATATGGCATGGGTTTTTGAAACTTCTGGAAGACAGATTCAGGCAGGATATTCTGGACAGTGGGTTGCAGCAGCAGAGCCTTCTGAGCAGAAAAAAATTCTCGCAGCAAATCCGCAAATAAAGGATGAATGGGATCCAAAAGTTGGCGACAGAATGATAAAACTTTGCATCATAGGTCAAAAGCTTGATAAAAAAGCAATTTCAGCAGAACTTGACAAGTGCCTCGCTGACTAAAAAAGATTTGTAACAAAAAAAAGCCGGATACTAAAAGTATCCGGCTTTTTTTATGCGGTTGCGCGTGTTTACAAATAGAATTTTCTGTTAAGAAAAAAACGTCTACATTACACGCGCGAATTTGCGGCTGTTACTGCAAAAATTCCTTGTCCTCACAAAAATCTATCGCGTAACAAAAGAACTTGGCAACCGCCAGCTTGCGAGCGCAACTAGCGTGTCTTCGTGAAAGCCGGCGGTTGCGCCTGTTACAAATAGAATTTCTTGTTAAGAAAAAATCTATCGCGTAACAACAGAATTTACCAACCGTCAGCTTACGACAGAACTTACTCCACGCCGTATTCTGTGAAAAATTCTTCGGCTTCAGTTGCACTAAGTGCTGTACTTACAACAAGATCTGAAATTGCAAAGTTTGTTGTAGCACCGTTGCTTGCAAAGTAACTGATTATTTCACTTACCATTTCGCTTACGGTCTGGCTTTCGCCGTTAGTCTCTGCAAGTGTAGCAGCTGTGTCTGCAGCGTATGTGAAAATCAGTTCACCGTCTTTGTAGTAAGTGATTGTGCCGTCAGTGTTAAAGCTGATTGTAGCAAATGCAGCAGTATTGCAGAACGAATTCCAAGCACCATCATTTGATGCAGTTGCCTGGCTTTCCATTAAGTAGTTGACCTGTGCCTTATTCTTCCAGTGATTTATTAATGAAAGGCCTACAAAGTAAGTGTCAGTTCCGTCGCTTGCTCCAATGTTGAAGATTTGAGTCCAGTCGCTAGTGTAGGTATTACCAATTGAGAAACTTAATGAAAGACCAGTTTCTGAATTGATAAGGTCTGAACCAAGTGCTTTTACAGTTGTGCCAGAAGCAAGGTCGCCTTCAACCGTGTAAGGAAGAGTAATTGCTACTTCCTGATCATCTGAAATCTTTTTGCCCCAGTAAGTTTTTGTTGAAAGTTCCTTAGAAGTTCCTGCGTAAACAATTGTAACTTTGCGAGGCTTTCTTTCCCAGTTTACTTCGCGTTCAACTTTTACAGTTACAGTTTTACCTGCATCTGCGCTGTTTGAATCATTAACGATTGTAAGATACTGATTTTCTTCATCAAAACTCCAAGTGCCGCTTAATGAATCGCCTCCAACACTATGGTCATCATTTAAGTAAAGAGTTTCAGAAGTGTTCATCGATTTACCCTTTGTGTAGTAAAGACTGATGTGTGACCAAGTTCCGTAGAGTTCGCTTTCAGTTATTTTTTCAGAATCAGGGTATGCACCGTAGCGTTCCGGCAGTGCAACTGGCCACAAATCAGTTGTGTCAGTTGTAGATGAAGGAACCCATACAAGACGTCTTACGTGGCCCATCATTACTGCATTTGGTGCGTTTATGCTTGAAACATCAGAATTTAAGTCACTTGTAGGAAATCTTGCCTGCGACATATAGAACCAGTCACCGTCTGCATTCTGGAAAATTGCACAGTGGGAAATTCC
>CAZXCR010000218.1:0-3982 GCA_964639315.1 uncultured Treponema sp.
GCCCGGACATTAGCGGCGCGCGATTAGCGCGTTCTGGAGCGCAAGCGGAAGAATGAAGGCGAACTGCCGGAACCGCGGTTGGCCGGATTTTTAAAAAAATTTGCCAGCGAGCGCAGAGCGCGAGTAGAAGAATTTATTTTGAGAAAAACAAATTCGCTCCAAATAACAAAAATTTTACGCAAGCTTTGTGCCGATTTTTTTTACGAAAAATTCTATGTTTGAATAGATGAAGCCAAAAAAATAAAAAACAAGCAAAAGTGCAAAAATCATAATCACCATAAACGAAAGGAAGGACGCGGAAATTCCTTTTGTAAGAACATTTGTTAAAATCATACTTGCAATTAAAATTATTCCGGCAACAATCCAGTTTATAAAATTGATTTTTTGATTTTTTGGTTTGTAGCTTGGGTCAATCTGCCTTACAATCTGCGTGATTTCCTCTGAATTTACAGGCGTTTTTATTTTTAGAGGACGCGCGGCAATTTTTTCTGCTTTTGTAAGCGCCTTTACCATTTTTCTACATTCTTTGCACGAAAGAAGATGAAACGCGAGTTTGAACGGAATTTTCTGGTTCTTGTCGAGCATAAGATATTCAGTTATATAATCATCGCAATTTTTTTTCATTTTTTACCCCTGATTCTTTTGATTTTTTTATTTTGAAAATTCTTTTAGTTTAGTTGCTAGAATTTTTTTTGCCCTAAAAATATGTGATTTTATTGTGTTTACAGGAAATCCTGTGATTATTGCAATTTCTTCGAGTGAAAAATTATAGAAAAAATAAAAATCCAGGCAGATAGCATAATTTTGCGGCAACTCTAAGATTGCTTCTCTAACGGCCTGTTTTGTAAAATTTAAAAGATTTGCTTCTTCCGGACTTTCAACTGCAGAAATAAGAGATTCTTCGTTTGCTAAGGTTTCGTATTCGGTGTTTTTGTTTTTTGAGTTGACCGCAGTTGTGTATGCAATTCGTGTAAGCCAAGTGGAAAATTTGCTTTCTCCGCGAAAATTTGCAAGATTCTTGAATACCTTTATAAAAACTTCTTGTTCAAAATCCTTGCAGTCATCTGTGTTATGAAAAAAACTCATTCCCACAGCACTTACGCGATTTTTGTAGAGGGCAATAAGTTTTGCAAATGCCCTCGAATCTCCTTTTAGCGATTCTGAAATAAGAGTTGAATCTTTGTCTTGAGAAAATGATTTGATTTTGTTCTTGTTCTTGTCATTCTTCATCAGATTTGTGGTTTTTAAAACCAGGATTCAGTTTGTAGAAAATTATAAGCATAATTCCAAGAGCAAGTGGAATGAGTCCGCCAAGTAAAGAATAAGAAAGTCCCTGCATAAGTAGAAAAATAATTGTAAGAACAAGTCCCGCTCCGCTAAGACAAAGTCCTGCAAGTAGCGAAAATACTTCAAAGTTGATTTTTGGCTGCTTGTAAGTGTGCTGAATCATTCGGAGTTTATTTTCCTTGTGATGCCATAAAAATGCAAAGAACAAAAGAATGCCCATTACAACAATTCCAATTATTGGAATAAGAGAAAGCAGAACTTGTGCTGCTGGAGTTAACGCTGTCATTGATTCACCTCTAAAATATTAGACCCGAAAAAAAATTAATGGTTGCAGAAAAAATTAAAATGCTCGCCGAATAAAAATATAATCCGTAAAATACAGGGCGCTTATTTGCCCCAAAACAAAATTCTGGTTCAGTTTTTCGAGTAGTTCCTGCTTGATTTGTTTTTCGCCTTTTTCTATGAGTTCTTCTTCCGTAAACTGAGTAAAATATTCTGCGATAATTGATTTTTCCATCTTTTGTTTTTGAGAGAGTTCTTCGTAAAAAGTTCTGTCGCCTTGTGGGTAGGCAAACCAGGGCGTTATTATGATGCTTGTTCCAGAACTTTCGTTGTTTGGCGATTTTGTGATGGTTCTTATTTGACTGATTTCTGTGTAGGCAGCAAGTTTGTCTGAGGTTTTGGAACTATAGTTTACAACTTCGCTTGGCTTTGGGTCGGCAATTCTATAAGGCTGAACTGAATTTGGCTTTTTTGTAAAAAGAACTATGACCGTAGCTAAAACTAAAAAGACCAAAAGAATGAGCAAAATCCACTGAAGTATTTTTGTAAACTTAAATTCATTAAAATGCACTTTTTTTTAGATAAAAACTGACGGGGTTTTTGCCAGATTTTATTTTCCTCCTTAAAAAATTTTATTTTTACAAGACACGAAATCTTTTTGCTCACGGATATTTTGCGTGTGTTACCAAAAGAATTTTCAGTTAAGAAAAAAATCAATTTCTTAACAAGAAAATTTTCGACATTATCCGCGTGTGTTACTAAAAGAATTTTCAGTTAAGAAAAAACTATTTCTTAACAAGAAAATTTTCGACATTATCCGCGCGAGTTACTAAAAGAATTTTCAGTTAAGAAAAAACTATTTCTTAACCAAAAAATTCCCGCGACCATCAATCCACCATAAAATCTTTTAGTAAAGATAAAGTCCTTGTGCTGGCTTTTCCTTCTTCGTCTATAAAGCCTGGAATTCTTGCCTCGAGTTCAACTGTGGTTTCAAGCCATTCTTCTTTTTCAATTGTGCCGTTTTTGCGTACAAGTTCAACCAACTGCGAGTTTTGAAGCGGAATTGAATATTTTTTCAGTTTGCCTAAAAGATTTTCTGTAATTACAGCAAGCAGCGTTTCGAATCCCTGCTGAGTTTTTGCACTTGTATAAATTGCGCCAGGAAATTTTAAGTTGAGCATTGAAGTTAAAACCGGGTCATTGGCAAATTTATCAGCCTTATTTAAAACAATTATGCGCGGAATTTTATCAGCGTGAATTTCTTCAAGGACTTTTAGAACCTGCACATACTGTTTTTCGCACTGAGGATCGCTTGCATCAACTACAAGTACGAGCAAATTTGCAAGAGCTGTTTCTTCCAGAGTTGACTTGAAAGCGTCAATTAAAGTATGCGGCAAATTTGAAATAAAACCTACAGTGTCTGTAAGAAGAACACTTGAACCTTCAGCAAGCGGAAGTTTTCTTGTAGTTGGATCGAGGGTGGCAAAAAGTTTGTCTTCTACAAAAGCATCGGCGCCCGTAAGTGCATTTAAAAGACTCGATTTTCCAGCGTTTGTGTAGCCTACAAGTGCACAAACTTGACTCGAATTTCGCCCGCGCTGTTTCCTCTGAGTTTCGCGATTGATTTTTACCTGCTCAAGTTCTTTTTTGATTTCAGTGATTTTGTCTTCAACCTGTCTTCTGTCAAGTTCGAGCTGAGTTTCTCCAGAACCCTTTGCACCATAAGAACCGCCTCTTTGCCTTGCCATATCTCCGTAAGAATGTGCAAGCCGAGGCAGAGAATAAATTAATTTTGCAAGTTCAACCTGCAGCTGAGCTTCCTTAGTTTGCGCTCTTTGTGCAAAAATTCTGATTATAACTTCGTTGCGGTCAAAAACTGGAATTCCAGCAAGCCTTTCCCAGTTGCGCTGTTTTGAAGATTGAATTTCAAAGTCAAAAATAATGCAGTCAGCAAAAATTTCTTTGGCTTTATTTGCAATTTCATTTGCTTTTCCACTTCCAATTCCATAAACCGGATTCGGCTCAATTCTGTTTAAAACAACAGTTCCGGCAGTTTCGTAACCCAAGGTTCTGCAAAGTTCCATAAGTTCTTTTGGTTCGCCACTCGAAAGACTGTTTTTTGCAGGTGGCGGCGCAACAAGCAAACATTTTACTTTTCGCTCTTCTTCTTCTCTAACTTCAATCATAGGTAAAAATTATAGCAGATTCGAAAAATTTTTTGCAGATTTTATGCGATTTTCTTGTTAGCGCAAAATTCGATTTTCTTGCAGATTTTTTTATTTGGAGCGAATTTTGTTTTCCTGCCACGAATTTTTTTACGTTCCGGCAAGCGAAACTCGTAGGATTTCTTTGTTAAGAAATAGGTCAAAATTCGAGTTTTGGTAAGTTTTATAGTTTTATATTTATTTGGAGC
>CAZXCR010000219.1:0-3974 GCA_964639315.1 uncultured Treponema sp.
ATAGCCGCTTGATTTCGACAAGCTCAATCGGCGCTATCTTCTACATTACACGCGCGTCATCTAACAAAAAAAAATCCCCGCTTCTGCACAAGGCAAAAACGGGGAAATGTTTTAGTAGAAAAGTAAATTATTCAGTTACATCTACAAATTCTAAGCTTGAATATATTGCATTACTACCTGTTTGTGCATCACCACAGCTCGCTATATTCCACCAATCGCGAAGATATTTAGATGTATCGTAAACCAATAAGAAACTTGAATATCCAGCTTCACCACTTGCAGCCTCTGTAATCTGGAAACTTGCCTTTTTATAACCATCTGAATCAGTTGGTTTATCCGTAAGGATAAGAACGTAACTACTATTTTGAGTTACCCAGCCTCCTGATGGGTTTGTTTCAGTAGAAAAATCAGTTTCCGTATCAACTACAAGGTAAGTATCCTCATCAACGCTCTTTAAGGTAAACGTATTTGTATCATATTCATCAGCAAGAGATGGCATTACAAGCCAGGTATAAGTATTGCTTGTGCCAGATTCAAAGAACGCAATATCGTTTCCTGTCTTTACCTGAAGATATTTACCTCCACCATTTAGAATATGAACTTTTTTGTTTACCGCAGTTGCACTTAAAGTACCTGTATACGCATAATCTGTGCTGTTCAAAGTAGCTTTGAGGGTAAAGGTGTATGTGTTGCCAACTGTAAGATTGTTAAATATTGCCTTACCTACGCCCTGCGCAACTGTTTTTGCCTCTATTGTCTCGGTAGACTCGCTTGATGTAACTGAAACTGTGTATGTAAAGTCACTTGAACTTGTAGCGTCTGTCCAAGTTACAATAATCTGGCCTGTGTAGCCTGTTGCAACCGTTGCGTTCGTAGGGTAATTAGTTCCTTCTGGAGTTGTTGCACTTGCAGTTGTTGCAGTAGAAGCATTTCCGTATACGTCATAAACAACTACGCTAAATTCATATGTAGTATTTGCTACAAGTCCTGAAATTACAGCACTATTTCCTGTTGAAGTTACAGATTCAGTTCCGTAAGTAATTTCTACATAAGAAAAATCTTCGTCTGAAGGATTTGTCCAGCTCAAGTTAATTTCTGAAGCACTTGAAGCAGTTGCAGTCAAACTTGTTACCGCACTTGGAACATCTGCAGAGTAATCTTTTTCTGAAGTATATGTGTTTGAAATAAGGAATGCTGCACATCCAGCACTATCTTCTGATGAAGAATTTGTTATACCGAATGTAAGGCTTGCGTGGCATACGTAATAACCTTCATTTCCTTCGCTGTACATTCTGCTGTAACTTGAATTCCAGCTAGAAGTTCCCCAGTAGAAAGAAGCCTGCTTGTTATCTGTAATGTAAGAAGTTCCGTCATTTTCTACGCCGGTTGTTGTTGCAACCATTGCAAAGCCGTTTGTCCAGCCTCCACTTCCCCATGTTTTATTGTAAGCAACATAATCGCGGGTTTTATCAATGTAGAGATAGTAACCTGTTCCCAATCCAGTTGTGCCAGTAGCAGCTTCAAGAGAGAAATATCCTTCTGTTCCGCTTAATGCTGGGCGAATAATCCAGTAACTTGCTGTAGGATTATCACTGTCTGGAAGGGCACCCGTATTGTAACAAGTTGTTGAAGAAGAACTTGCACCCCAAGCAAGGTATCTTGTAGGACTTGTTCCGCTAGCATCATATCCGTTACCAATTTTCAGAATTACTGTAACTGCCTCTGTTCCATCAGTTGTAGCGCTTGCTTTTTCTGTGCTGTCTGCAAGGGCTTTTACTGTAAAGGTGTAAGATGAACCTACTGTAAGTCCTGTAAATGCAGCGCTTGAAGTTGTGCTGCTAAGAGAAGTTTTATCATCTGGAAGAGTTCCGCCGTCAGAAGATGTAGCACTTACTGAATAGGTGTAATCTACGGCAGTTCCGTCAGAAGTATAGTCAGTTAAATTATTCCAGCTTACAAGAATACTTCCTGTATACTGTGCCTCTGCTGAAGCTGTTAAAGTTTTAAGACTTACTGCAACCTCAACTCCGGTAGCCTGAACATTTCCTACAGTGTCAAATGAGTACAAAGTATATGTGCCGCCTTCTGTAAGGTCAGTTAGAACGTAATATTCATCTGTAACTGAAGAAGCAACTACATCACTGCCTTTCATAATTTTAATGCCAGCAAAATCTGAATCAGTTGGATTTTCCCATTCAATTTTTGCAGAATTCAAACCTACACTAACACTTGCGCTGCTTAATTCCGGAGCGGTGGTGTCGGCTACAGTAGAAGCTGTAAGTTCAACAATTCCGGCGTTATCAGCAAGACTTGCGCTATCGTTTTTAAGAGCGTCTTTTGCATGAACTTTTATAGTGTAATCAATTGCCTGAGAGCTGCGTTTAAGTCCGTTTATAACAATTTCCTGTTCTGCTCCAGAAGTTACAGAAGAAACATCAAGACCATCATCATCAGTGTAAGAATCAATAAGTGTGCTAAGTTCAGGAACAGTAACGCTTTCATCAGCGCAGGTAATTTCAAAGAAGAGGGCTGCGGTGTCGTCAGAAGAATCGCCCTTTGTATATTTTAATGTAACTGATTCTTCTGCAGTGCCAGTCACACTAAGTGAAGGAGCAGTTGGTGGAGTAATATCGTCAGTTGTTGCAATTTCTACGCTGTCAGTTCCGGTGGTGTACCAGCCGTCTGTTGCAGATACAGTAATTTCAACATAATAGTTTGATTTTGCAGCCAAAGAACTTGTGTTTGTTAAAGAGCTTGCGTCAGTTGAAAGACTTCCTGATTCAACCAAAGTTTTTTCGGTTACAGAATTTCCTTCGCCATCATCTGTTGTTGTAAGAAGATAAATTTTATATGAAACAAGAACATAAGAAGCACCCTGTGGATTTTCCCAGCTTAATGTGAATACGTGCTCGTTCTGACCGCTAACAGCAAAATTCTTGAGTTCATAAGCAGAATTTTCAGAAATATAACTTGCCTTTACAAGAACATTTTTTTGAATTGTATCTGATGAACTAAAAAGTGCATAAACACTGAATTTTGTTTCAAGAACACTTTCGTCTTCTGCAAGTTCCAAATCGTCTGCTACAGAGTATGTAACAACGCTTGAATAAGTTCCGTCAGAATTTTCTGTTATTTCTGAAGCAGAAAAGCTTATCTTTGACGAAGCTGATTTTACCTGAATTTTAGAAGGCTTTTCGTTTGCAACTGTAACTGTAAAACTTCCGTCAGCCAAGCCTAAAATTGAATTTGTGGCATCAAGAAGATAGTCGTAATTTGAATCGCTTGATGAAGAAAGTCCAGAAATTGACATTTCCGCACTTTTTTCTTCTTCTGTATCGATATAGTCGTAAAGATTTTGACTTTTACACGATACAAAAATACTTGCTGCACTTAATGCGGCAAACAAAAAATACTTTAATTTTTTTAACATATTTCCCCCAGAGAAAATAAACTCCCGATTTTTATGAAAACCTTTTCATACGTCATTTTATAATAATATTGTAAAAAGTCAAATGAATTTAAGAGGATTTAAGAAAAATGATTTGAAGAAACGCCCTAAATCTAAGAAAATTTTGGGCGGGAAAAAGAACTTAGCCGCGATGGGAAGGAGCAGTCGCAACCTGCGGTTGCTTCACGAGTTTATAGCAACTTGCGGTTGCTATAAACTCGCGGTCTCTTTGATAAGAATTTATTTTCTTAACGCCAAATGTATAACTAAGAAGACCTAGCCCGGATAGTAGCGGCGCGCCAGCGTTCAAAACCGCAGGTTTTGAATGAAACCGCGAATAGTCGGATTCCTAAAAAAACTTCGGCACGCAAGCGAAGTCTGCGTGCCGCGCTTGAAGTAAAAAAATTCGCTCCAGAAAAATTACTAAATTAAAAACCAAACTCTTTTATTAGCGACTGCATTTCGCTTAACGTGATTTCTACGCTGCATCCGTGGCGAATGGCACCGCTTGGGTACGAGGTTTTGT
>CAZXCR010000220.1:0-3961 GCA_964639315.1 uncultured Treponema sp.
ATGGAAAAGAAAGTCTATTCAATCGATGGTAAAGAACTCAGGACTATCAATCTTGATGATAAAGTATTCGGACTTCCAGTTAACGAAGATGTTATCTATTATGCCATCACAAACGAATTAGCAAATAAACGCGTAGGAACAGCCTGCACAAAGACTCGTTCTGAAGTTCACGGTAGCAACGCTAAGCCTTATAAGCAGAAGGGAACTGGTAATGCACGTCGTGGTGATAAAAAGTCGCCAATTAATGTTGGCGGTGGTACAATTTTTGGACCTAAACCTCGTGATTATAGTTATTCTATGCCTAAGAAAGCAAAGCGTCTTGCAATGAAGTCTATTTTGAGCCTTCAGTCTCAAGCAGATAGATTAACAGTAGTTGAAGATTTTTCTATTGAAAGTGGAAAAACAAAAGATCTTGTAAAGATTCTTAATAATTTTACTAATGGCGAAAGAATCGTTATTCTCTTGAAGGATGACGATGATATGATTAAGAGAGCTGGAAAAAATCTTCCAAACGTTCACTTCTTGTCATATAACAGACTTCGCGCACATGATTTATTCTATGCAAGAAAAATTATTATGCTTGAATCGGCTGCAAAAAATCTTTCTGATTTCTACGCAGACAAAAAGGAGGCTGAATAATGAACTTTGAAGATGTTCTTATTGAACCAATTCTTTCTGAAAAAGCGACTGATCTTCGTGAACAGAATAAATATACTTTTGTTGTTTCTTCTGATGCTTCTAAAATTCAAGTTAAAGAAGCTGTACGGAAGGTTTTCAATGTAAAAGTTGAAGATTGTACAATAATAAATGTACAGGGTAAAGAAAAAAGACTTCGCGGTCGCCCTGGAAAAACATCTAGTTACAAGAAAGCAATTGTAAAACTTGCGGCTGGTGAATCTATTAAGGAATTTGAAGGCGCTTGAGCCTTTGAATGATTACTAAGGGGAACTGTATGGCTCTTAAAATATATAAGCCTTATTCAAAAGGTACACGTGGTCGTATTGACTTGGTACGTGATGCAGTAACAGCCGATAAACCCGAGAAAAGTCTTACTTCTGGACATAATGCCAAAGGTGGACGTGGAGCAGGTGGTCGGATTTCTGTACGTCATCAAGGTGGCGGTCATAAAAGAAAGTATCGTGAAATCGATTTTAGACGTGATAAACATGGTATTCCTGGAACAGTAAAAACTATTGAGTACGATCCATTCCGCAGTGCAGATATAGCTTTGATTGCTTATGCTGATGGTGAAAAACGCTATATTATTGCTCCAAAAGGATTGGTTGTAGGACAGAAGATTATGTCTGGTGAAAATGCACTTCCTACTGTTGGAAATGCACTTCCTCTCGAAGCAATTCCTGTAGGTTTCACAGTTCATAATATTGAACTTACACTTGGACGTGGCGGACAGTTAGTTCGTTCAGCAGGTGCAGGTGCTTTGGTTGCTGCAAAAGAAGGTGAATATGTAACTATTCGTCTTCCTTCTGGTGAATTGCGTCGTGTGTTTGGAAAATGTTATGCAACAATTGGTATTGTTGGTAATGAAGACCATATGAACACTCAGCTTGGAAAGGCTGGACGCAACAGATGGAGAGGAATTCGTCCTACTGTTCGTGGTATGGCAATGAACCCTGTTGATCATCCGCTTGGTGGTGGTGAAGGTGCTGGAAAAGGACATCAGCCAGTTACTCCTTGGGGACAGCCGTGCAGAGGTTATAAAACTCGCAATAAGAGAAAGACCTCTGATCGTTTCATTATCAGTCGTCGCAAGAAGTAACCTAGGAGTTAATCGTGTCAAGATCTGTTAAAAAAGGACCTTTTGTTGAGAAATCACTTTATAAAAAGGTTTTAGAAATGAACAAGTCAACAGCTTCAGAAAAGAAAATAATCAAAACTTATTCTCGCTGTTCAACAATTATTCCTGAAATGGTAGGAAATACTATTTCAGTTCACAATGGCAAATCATGGATTCCTGTTTATATTACAGAACAGCTTGTTGGTCATAAACTTGGCGAATTTGCTGCTACTCGTACTTTTAAGGGACATGGTGGCGATAAAGCCGCTTCTAAGTAAGGGTGGATGATATGACAGATAAAAAGGGTTATGTAGCCACTACTAAATTTTTGATTGCATCACCTACAAAGGTTCGCCCTGTAGCGAATGTAATTAAAAGAAAGCCTTGCACTGAGGCTTTGGCAATTTTGGATGTAATGCCGCAGAAAGGTGCTGCTTTAATTAAAGGTACACTTAAGTCTGCTGTTGCAAATGCTCTCAACGCAAACAAGAAGTTGGATGAAGATATGCTTTACGTTAAGGAAATTCGTATTGATGAAGGTCCAAGACTGAAGAGAGTTTGGTTCCGTGCGCGTGGTCGTGCAGATCAACTTTTGAAACGCATGTGTCATATTACTGTTGTAGTTGATGAAAAGGCGGGTAAGTAAAGTGGGTCAGAAAGTAAATCCAATCGGTTTACGCCTTGGTGTAAACAAAACATGGCAGTCTCGTTGGTATGCAGATTCTCATGAATATGCAGATCTCTTTTTGGAAGATATGAAAATCCGTAAGATTGTTAATGAACTTCCAGAATGCAAAAACGCAGATATTGCTGAAATTGAAATTGTTCGTCATCCAGAACGTGTTACAATTGTTATTCACACAGCACGTCCAGGAGTGATTATTGGTCAGAAAGGTGCTACGATTGAAAAAATCAGCACTGATGTTCAGAAGAAACTTCCTGATAGAAAAGTTCAGATTAAGATTAAGGAAATTAGAACTCCTGAAATTAATGCTTCTTTGATTGCTCAGAATGTTGGTCGTCAGCTTGCAGGTCGTGGTTCTTTCAGAAAGGCTTTGAAACAGTCGTCTGCAAATGCTATGAAAAACGGTGCTCTTGGAATTAAGATTAGAATTTCTGGTCGTCTTGGCGGTGCTGATATGACTCGTTCTGAAGAGCATAAGGAAGGTCGCGTTCCTCTTCATACACTTCGTGCTGATATTGATTATGCTACTTATGAAGCTCTTACTACCTATGGAAAAATTGGTATTAAAGTTTGGGTTTATAATGGTATGAACTATGGTCAGGATTCGAAAAAGGATGCCGGCGATATCGTAAAGAAACCAAGACGCTCTAGCGGTGAACGAAAATCATCACGTTCTCCAAAATCTGAGGGAGGAAAAGTAGAAAATGCTTAGTCCTAAAAGAGTTGCCCATCGTAAGGTGCAGCGCGGCCGTCCTACAGGTAATGCAACTAGAAATAATCATGTAGATTTTGGTGAAGTTGCACTTGTAGCAATGGAGCCTGTTTGGCTTAGTGCAAAACACATAGAAGCTGCCCGTGTTGCAATTAACAGATGTATAAATCGTCAGGGACAGATGTGGACACGTGTGTTCCCAGATAAACCAGTTTCAAAGAAACCAGCTGATACTCGTATGGGTAAAGGTAAGGGTGCACCTGAATTTTGGGCTGCAGTAATCAAACCAGGTATGGTTTTATTTGAAGTTGGTGGAGTTGACAAGACTCTTGCTGAAAAAGCAATGCATCTTGCAGCTAGTAAATTACCAATTAAAACTAAAGTGGCATTTCGCCCAACAGTTGAGTAGGAGTAAGAAATGGCTAATTCAAAGAAAAAGAATGATAAAGAACTTTCTTATGACGAACTTGTTGCAAAGCGCAATGAACTTAAAAAACAGTACATGGACATTCGCTTTAAGGCAGTTATGGGCCATGTAGAAAATCCAATGCAGAAGCGTACAGTGCGTCGTGAAATTGCACGCTTGAATACGCTTATTCATCAGCAGGATCTTGAAAAATTCAGAGCCGCTGCTGCTGAAGCTATTGCTGCAAAAAACTAGGAGCTGACCCATGGAAGAACAGGTGCAGAAGAAAGTTGCAAAGCGTTCATTCGTAGGTATCGTCACTAGTGACAAGATGGATAAAACTATCGTTGTTTCTATCGATAC
>CAZXCR010000221.1:0-3956 GCA_964639315.1 uncultured Treponema sp.
CAAAGTGCCGGAATGAGCGAATAGCGAAGGCTGGAACAGCGGATTCCTAAAAAAATTTACTGCCGGAACGTAAAAGAAATTGTGTCAGGAAAAATTAATCGCTCCAAATAAGTAAAAATTGCAAAATTCGATAAAGTCGACAAATAAAATAAAACTGTCTATAATTACGAGAACAACGTAATTTTTAACTTTACAAAAAAAATGAGGTTTTAATATGAAGGAATTTTTACAGTTTGACAAAGTTAGAAACAATGCACTAATGCTTTGTCACAAAATTTATCAGGAAGACGGTTTTGTGCCTGATATTATTTACACATCTCTTAGAGGTGGCGCTTATATGGCAAATGTTATAAGTGAATATTACAAGGTGGCGCTTTCTAAGTCTCACAAGCCGGTTTTGTATGCAGCAGTTGTGGCAAGAAGTTACACTGATGTTTCTAAGCAAGAAGCAGTTCGCATTGACGGCTGGACGTATTCTCCGGATTATCTTCGTGCTGGCGATAAAGTTATGCTTGTTGATGATATTTACGATTCAGGTCGCACTTTAAATTATTTAGTGCAAATTCTTCTTGAAAAAGGAGTTCCTCGCGAAAACATAAAAGTTGTTGTTCACGACTATAAAATTTATTCATACAAAAAACAGGGCGAAATAAAGCCAGACTACTGGTGCCGCAAGTTCAATATTGATAATCCTGATCAAAATCCGTGGATAAATTATAACAGCCACGAACTTGTAGGTCTTAGCGATACAGAACTTGAAGAAAATTACTACAAAATTTACCCTGAACTTAGAAAAGTTTTGGATCCGCTTTTTCATTCTGAACATAAAGACTGATTTTTCTGACTGAAAAAAATCCCTAAAATCAAAAAAAGGCTCTAATGAAGAATAAATTTAAGTTTTTTACATTGATTTTTATGATTCTCACCACTTCCCTAAGGGCGTATTCTTTTTCAGAAAAAGATATTATAAGTCCCGCTCAGGGAGTGTGGGGAAATTTGCAGCCTCTCGTTCTAAACTGCGCTTCTGACGAGGAAGTTTTTTATTCTCTTACGGGCTTAGATCCGCTTGTTTCGGGATTTTCTTATGACGGTCCTATTTTAATTGACGAAGAAGGCGACGTAACTTTAAAAATTACAGTTCTTTCTGCGGACGGAACTCGAAGTGATTTTTCTGTAAATTATTCAGTTGTAAAGTCGTCTTACAATATAAATTCTGAAGAGTACAATTTTATTCAGTCAATCAAGCAAAATCCAATACTGCCTTTTTACAGCGGAACTGAATTTGAGTTGCCAGAAACTTTTCTTTATTCAACCAGCAATTCCATAAAGCCCTACTTGGCGGCTAAAAAATTTACTTTGAATGAAAAAAATATTTTCGAGCGCTACGTTCCGTTTACAATCAGCGACAAAAATTATTCCTTCCACTTTGTGCTTCTAATTTTGCAAAATGAAAATGCGGTTAACGGAAAATTGCCCTTTGTTTCGCGTTCAGTTCCTTTTGAAATTCGAGATTGGGAAAATTTTAAGTTTACAGGAAAAAATTTTATTTATCAGATTGATAATGAATACTGGGGACTCGACCTAAGCGAAAGAAAACTTGACCGTAGCGTTTGGCACACTGTTCGCTGGCAGTCAATCGCTTACGAAAAAGGAAATCCTGTTCAGCAAGTGCGGCTTCCGCCAAAACCAGAAGTTCAGATTGTAAAAAATTCTGACCGTTCTGAAACTTCAAAAATTTTATCTGATAAAAAATTTCTTTTTGTGCCAGAAAATTCTTTGCAAAATACAAAAACTTATTTTTATGATTCAGTTACGGTAGACACTTTTAAAGGCGACGACCTTACATCAAATTTAAATTTTAGCATTTACTACGAAAATGTTTTTCAGGGAAAAATTTCAGTTCCTTTTTCAGTTGATAAAAGAAATCCGCAAAGCCCTTTAATTCAGTCTTCTTCCGTTTCGTCTTATACTCGAAAGAACGTAAATATTGAAATTTCTGGGGAAGAGGATTGCCGTATTTTTTATGCAGTGAGTGAAGCTTTTGAAACTGATTCCGCTGCGGAAATTGACGAAAATCTTATTTTTAACAAAATTTCTGCTGATGATTTTAAGCTTTATGACGGCAACACAATAACTTTGCGCTCGTCTACTGGAAAAGTTTCGTTTTACAAAATAAGTGCTTATTGCGAGGATTTGGCAGGAAATAAAAGCGTTGCAAGTGAATACTGTGTTGTTTTAGATGAATTTAATTATTATCTTGACCCTTCTTCAGAATCAAAAATTGCTGACGGAACTTATTTAAATCCCTTTGTAAGTTTTGAACAGGCTCTCGAAACAATCAATAAAAATGAATACACAATTTTAAATGTTAAGGGCAACATTTCTCTTTCGCAAAAAGAATACAATATTACTTCGGACTGTCTTATAAAAGGAAACCAGGGACACTTTATTTTTGGAAGCGGAACTCTTCTTTGCGCAAAAAATGTGAACTTGGGGTTTGAAAATATGATTCTTGAAAAAGATGCCACTTCTTATTCTGGTGAAAATTCCAGCAATTTCTTTGAATCTGAAAATTCTTCTGTAAGCATAAAGTCTTGCGAACTTATAGGAATTTTTGAAGATAACGGAATTCTTTTGAATTTTTCTTCGGGCACTTTGAATCTTGAAGATTGCGGACTAACAGTAAATTCTTTGAGTTACGCTTGCGCATTGAACACTTTGCTTACAAAAATCAACTGCAAAAATTCTCGAATAACTTCTTCTGCCGAAACCGCAGTAAATTTCAGTGTAAATGGCGCTTTTTCCAACATTGAAAATTCTAATTTTACCGTCATTTCAAAAATGGGAAGATGCCTTGAATTTGTGGAAGCAACAGCAAAAATCAGCGGAAATACTTTTTCTGCCAATTTAACCTCTGATTCAAACGGTTCATCGTCTGTTTGGAAAGACGCAGATTCAAATTTTTTACTTAACGAAAACAACAATCAGGAAGGTTTTTGACTTTATGAATTCTAATAATTTGTTTGTTGCCGGTTTGGACGAAGCTGGAAGAGGTCCTTTGGCAGGTCCCGTAAGCGCCGCTTGCGTAATTCTGCCTGAAGATTTCCCAGTGGAAATTCTAAATGATTCAAAAAAACTTTCCGAAAAAAAGCGAAATGAAGCCTTTCCAATCATCCGGGAAAAAGCCTGCTGGGGAATTGGCCTTGTTGACCATACGATTATTGATAAAATAAATATTCGTGAAGCGTCATTAAAAGCTATGCAGATTGCCTACAAGATGATGCTAATAAAATTTCCTGCGTGGGCAAAATCTTTGGGATTCGAAGGGAATTTTTCTGAAAAATCAATAAGTGCAATTGTTGACGGAAATGCAGTTCCCGAGCTAACCTGCAGCGTTCAGGCGGTTGTAAAGGCCGATGCGAAATTTCCGTGTGTAATGGCGGCAAGTATTCTGGCAAAAGTTGAGCGTGACAAAATTATGCTTGATTATGACAAACTTTATCCCCAGTACGGATACGCAAAGCACAAGGGTTATCCAACTGCGGAACACAGAAAAATCTGCCACGAAATCGGGCCGTCCCCAATTCAAAGACTGACTTTTAAATATTAGGAGCGAATTTTTTCCCCTCAAGCGTGCCTCGCAGACTTCGCTGCGACGCAAATTTTTTTAGGAATCCGCTGTTTCGGCCTTGCGCTATCGCTCCATTCCTGCACTCTACGTTTGCTGCTTTTTTTGTTAAGAAATTGATTCTTTTTTAACTGCAAATTCTATCAGTAAGCGGCGCAAAGTGCAGGAACTACGGGCCTTCATAGCGGGCTAGGCGTTCTTAGCAAATATTGGGCGTTAAGAAAATAAATTCTTAACAAAAAGACCGCGAGTTTGTTGCTGTTAATCATTTAAGCGCCGATTGAGCTTGTCGAAATCAAGCGACTGTTACTGATAAAATTTTCTGTTA
>CAZXCR010000222.1:0-3939 GCA_964639315.1 uncultured Treponema sp.
GTTAAGAAAAAATCTATTTCTTAACAAAGCAATTCTACGAGTTTCACTCGGAACGCAAGAAAATTTGTGGCAGGAAAAAAAACTTGCTTCAGAAAAAAAAATAAATTTTTTATTCATTTTTATATTGCATTTTGTGTTTAAATACGATTTTATCAAACTACAAAAAAAAATCGCATAGCGGTTTACATTCTTTATTTTTGCAAGAGGGTTTTTTCAATGAAAAAAATCATCACAAAAATTTCTGCGGCAATTGCGGCTGCATTATTGGTTGTATCTTTTGCGTCGTGTTCAAAAGACAATGGCAGAACCTTGTATCTTTACAACTGGACTTACTACACTCCTGACGAAGTTTTGCGCGATTTTGAAAAAGAATTTAACTGCACAGTAAAAGTTGACAGCTACGCTTCGAACGAAGAAATGTACGCAAAGTTGCGCGCAGGTGCAAAGGGCTACGACATTGTAGTTCCATCGCAGGATTATGCTTCAATTATGATTGCACAGGGAATGCTTAGGGAACTTGATCAGTCAAAAATGACAAACAAAGTTCATATAAATCCGGCAATTTTTGAAAAAGCAACTTTCGATCCTGAAATGAAATACTGTGTTCCTTATTATTTGGGAGCTGCCGGAATTGCTGTAAACAAAACAAAAGTTTCTGGAAATTACGAACGCAGCTGGAATATTTTTGCAGACAGTCAGTTTGCTGGCCACGCTACAATGATGGACGATATGAGGGAAGTTGTAGGCGATGCCCTTGTTCATCTTGGATACGACGTAAATTCTTTAGATGACAACGAACTTAACGAAGCTAAAAAGCTTATAATTGAAAACTGGAAGCCGAATCTTGTAAAATTTGACGCGGAAGGTTTTGGAAAATCTTTTGCAAGCGGAGATTTTTGGTTGTGCCAGGGTTATGCAGAAGTTATTTACGGCGAAGTTCCGCAGGAAAAATGGGATTCTACAATTGACTTTTTTATTCCTGAAGAAGGCGGACCATGTTACCTTGACAGTATGTGTATCTTAAAGGACTCTCAGCATTATGAGCTTGCAAATGAATTTGTAAATTACATTCACCGTCCTGAAGTTTACGCAAAATTTCTTGATGCCTTTAGTTTTCCGTGTTTTATAAATCCAGAAGCAGCACAGTATATGACTTCAAAGCCAATGTATTCTGCTGACCAAATGACTAACTGTACTCTAAAAAATGATTTGGGCGAAGGACTAGATAAATACAACGAAATTTGGCAGGAAATTCGCTTTGGTGAATAAGACTTTTGTCTTTTTTGCTGACTGATAAAAAAATAAGGCTTTGCCTCGCTAGAAAAAAATTCTAGAATTTGAAGGCAAAGCCTAGCCGTGATTGGAGCCACGCGAAGCGTTCCGGAGCGATAAGCGGAGGAATAAAACGGCGGAAAGCACGCCGAAGAAGTTGACGCGCTCCAAAAAAAATTATTTTAACCCAACGGTTTCATCAATTCCCATCATTAAATTCATACACTGAACTGCTGCGCCTGAAGCTCCTTTTCCAAGATTGTCAAAACGGCTTGTAATTACAATGCGTTCTTCGTTTCCACACACAAAAATCTGCATTTCGTTCGTACCAGCCAGAGTATTTGCCGAAATAAACGCCTCGTCGAGAGTTCCTTCGCCGTTAAGTTCCGCAACGTGAACAAAATTTGTATTTTTATAATGTTCTTTAAAAATATTGCAAAGGTCGCCAGGCAAGATTTTCTTGTTCAAAAGCCGCGTGTGAAGTCCCACAGAAACGCTCATTCCCTGGTAGTAATCGCACACGTAAGGATCAAAAATCGGCTCGTATTCAAGACCCGCAACAAGTTTTATTTCGGGAAGATGCTTGTGCTTTTGTGTGAGTGCATAAAGTCGCGGAGAATCGAGTTCTTTACTGCGACCAGTTTCTTCGTACCTTGCAATCGCCTTTTTGCCCGCACCAGAATATCCGCTGACTGCGTGAATTACAACCGGATAGTCTTTTGGAAGAATTCCATATTTTACAAGCGGATACAAAATCGCTACAGAACCGCTAGCATAGCAACCTGGAACTGCAACTCTTTTAGAAGACACAATTTTTTCGCGAAATGACAAATCTAATTCAGGAAATCCGTAAGCCCATTCAGGATTTGTGCGGTGGGCAGTTGATGCATCAATTATTTTAGTTTTTGGATTTGTACAAAGCGAAGCACTTTCTATTGCAGCAGAATCCGGCAAACACAAAAAAGTATAGTCTGAACTGTTAATCATTTTTTGTCTTTCAAGCGGATCTTTGCGCTTATCTTCGTCGAGCAAAAGAATTTCAATGTCGCTTCGTGCGGCAAAACGTTCAAAAATCTTAAGGCCAGTAGTGCCTTCTTTTCCATCAATAAAAATTTTATAAGCCATAGTTTTATTATACTGATTTTAGTGATTGTGAGCAAATTTGCGTGAGGCGCGGGGGATTTGCTGTTAGGACAGGGAGTTTTTTGGATACTGGCGAATTTTATTGGGTATACGCAAATTTTATTGGTTACAGGCGGGGCTTTTGGTTGCGTGCAAGTCTTTTTGTTAAGAAAAAGTCCTCTGGTTACACGCGAGTCCTCTGGTTACACGCGGATTTTTTTTGTTAGCGCGAAAATTTGTTGGTTACAGGCGGGCTTTTGGTTGCGTGCAAGTCTTTTTGTTAAGAAAAAGTCTCCTGGTTACACGCGGATTTTTTTTGTTAAGAAAAAGTCTCCCGGTTACACGCGGATTTCATTAGTAACACGCGAGTCTTCTTGTTGCGTGCGGAATTTTTTAGTAACACGCAGAATTTTTTCGGTAACACGCGGGGCTTTTGGACACTTGGAGCAAAATTTCTTTTTCTGCCACAAATTTTTTTTTCGCGCACTTCGTGTACTCGGCTGCAAATTTTTTTAGGAATCCGCTGTTCGTCGCAACCTTACGGTTGCTTCACGAGTAAAATGCTTTAGTATTTTACTCAACTATCGGGGCTAGGTTTGGCTAAGTGCTTTGTTAAGAAAAAAACAATTTCGTAACAAGAAAATTTTCTGGTTTACAAAAAGTCCTCTGGTTACACGCGGATTTTTTTTGTTAGCGCGAAAATTTGTTGGTTACAGGCGGGCTTTTGGTTGCGTGCAAGTCTTTTTGTTAAGAAAAAGTCTCCTGGTTACACGCGGATTTTTTTTGTTAAGAAAAAGTCTCCCGGTTACACGCGGATTTCATTAGTAACACGCGAGTCTTCTTGTTGCGTGCGGAATTTTTTAGTAACACGCAGAATTTTTTCGGTTACACGCGAATCGGCAAAAAAAAAATGCCTGACTCAAATCAGGCATATCAGTTTAGAATTTCTTGTAAAAAATTTTAGCAGTTTATGACTCTAAGAATTTTTCCCTGAAAAAGAATCAGGATAAAATCAATAAGCCACACAAGGTTCCAGCCGAAAAATAATCTTAAAATTCCTGCAACAATTTTTCCTTCTGAAAATCTTGCAATAATTCCCATAATTGGTCCCAAGAACAAACACAAAATAATGCTCACAATTCTGTTCAGTCCAAAATAATCCTTTCCCTTACCTTTTTTAGCCATATTTTTTTCCTCACAAAAAAATGTAAATTACGAAAACCTTTTTTCAAAAAGACTTTCCTTACCCAAAAATTATAACACAAGCCACAGAATTTTAAATTTATTTCTCTGATTTTTTTAAATTAGTCTTAAATTCTCTGATAAAATTGCGATTTGCGGAGAATTCTCGATGTTGGCGCACGGGGGACTGGGAAATTTTTTTCTTAACAAGGGAAATTTTTGTTAACAAGAGATTCTTCTGCATCACGCGCGCGGTACTTGCAGCGGAATTTTCTCTTAGCAAATAAATTCTTCTGCAAAAAGAAAACGCTCTGTTACAAGTGCGCGCCAAAAGCGCGCGCGAGTTACCAGTAGACTTTTTCT
>CAZXCR010000223.1:0-3906 GCA_964639315.1 uncultured Treponema sp.
AAAGAACTGATTCTGGCTCGCCGTTCGGCTTTTCCATGTCGTAGATTAAAAATTCGTCAAAGTTGCAGGTTACAATCCAGCGCGGATGCTGTGAAAGCGGAAGGTCTGCAACGTATTTTTTTGCCTGCTGGAACGGCGTTAAAAGTGAACCGTCTGACTGCTTTATTGGTTCGCGCAAGTCCTTGTGGCTGGACTTTTGTTCTATCATTACGCGCGTTTCTGGAATGTAGGCGTCGATAAAGTTGGTAATCGTCTTGTTCTGGATTTTGTCCTTTACCTGCTCTTCAAAGAAGATGAAGTCTGTGAACTCCTGCACGCCAAAAACGTTGCAGAGTAAATCCAGCCAGAACTTCTGGCTTTCGCCCTTTTCGTATCCCTTGCCCGCCCACGCTTCGCTGAACTTTTTTGCGGCGGTCTGCTGTTGTAACTGTGTTTTTTTTGTCATAATGGGGATTATTATAGCACATTTATTTTCTTAACGCACAAAAAGCAAACAAACGTACGGTAGTTAGTTTATGAAACGTACGTTTGTTAGTGAGTAAAATGCCAAAGGCATTTTACTCGCAAGTCTTTTTGTTAAGAAAAAATCTATTTCTTAACAAAGTAATTCTACGAGTTTCGCTTGCCGAGCGCACAGGGTGCACGAGAAAAAAAATTTATCTTGAGTAAGACAAGTTCGCTCCAAGTAAGTAAAAATTGCAAGTGCTTAGTCGGTTCCGTAAATAAAAATTTGCCAGGTTTCCTGCATTGAACCGTTTTTTTCGGTCATAGTTTTTGTTGCAAGTTTGGAAAGGCCAATTTTGTCATAAAACTGGTAGCTGCATTCTGTGTCGGTGTGGAGAAAAAATGAATGTAGCTTGTGCTCTTCGAGTGTTTGCGTAAAAAAATCAAACAGCTTTCGCCCAAGTCCTTTGCCTCTAAAATCTTTTGACGAAACAAAAAGAATAAGTTCTGCGTCGTAGGGATGGGGCAGCTCTTTGTTGAGCGATTCTGTGCCGTTAAAAAATGCCTTCCACGCTTTTATCTGATAATAAAATTCCTTGCAAAAAAGTATTGGAACTGCATATCTTATAGATTTTAAAAGGAGCAGGGGTTTTTGAAGGAATTTTATTTTTCCCTGCTGATTTTTTTTTGTTGCAGTTTTATTTTTTTTATTATCCAGGCTTTTATTTTCTTTCCAACATATAAATGCGACCGGAACATTTTTGTATTTTAATGTGAAGGCATAGGTACTTTCAAAGAGACTGTAAAAAAGATAAGTTTTTCCAAATCCGTCTGCAATTTTCTGATGTGGCAAATTTTTTCCGAATCCCCACAAATCATTTAAAATGTCCGCAATTTTCTGTGAATCCTGAAAATTAAATGCTTCGAGTAAAAAATCTGTGTTGTTTTCGTTTTGAATATCGTTAGTGAAAGTCATAGGGGTCCTTTGTGGTGGTTAGTGATGGAATTTTTTTTGGTAACAAGAAATTCTGCGAGTTACTAACAGAATTCACTGTCTAGCAAGAAATTCTATCAGTAAGCACGCGCGCGAGTAACCAGCGAAAGTTTCTTGTTATTGAAAAATTTTCTTGTTACCAAAAAGTTGCGGTGGTTACTGGCGAGATTCTTTTGTTTACAAAAAAATCTCCGACATTACACGCGCCCCGGTTACTGATAGAATTTTCTGTTGATAAGCAAATTTTCTTCTTAACAAAAGGTGCGGTAGTTACCGCCAAAATTTTCAGTCAACAAAAAATCTATTGCTTAACAAAAAGTCCTCGAGTTACTGCCGGGATTTTTTGTTAAATAAAAATTCTTTTTCTTAACCAAAGTCTGCGAGTTACCAGCAAGATTTTCTGTCTAAGAAAAAAATCTGTTAGTAACTGCGCGCCCGTGAGTTACCGCCAAAATTTTCAGTCAACAAAAAATCAGTTTCTTAACAAAACTCCGCGACTTACTATACAAAATTTTTACAAAAATATCTTCACTAAGCTTCATATTGTGAAAAATTTTTTTTTTAGTTAGAGTAGAGGCAAAATTTACTGATAGAACTTCTAGCAAAAATTCAAAAAAATCGGGCAGGGCAGGCAGTTCTAAACGGACAGTCTTAAAAATATATGAAAAAACAAATTTTCTTTTTAATTACAGCAATTTTTTCAGTTTCAGTTTTTGCACAAAACTCGAAAAACTCTTCGTTAGCCAACACGCCGTTAAGCGCCACAACATTAACTGCCGAATCAGCAACCGCCACATCATCAACTTCAAGTCTGGAAAAATCAGAACAAAACTCTGTACCAGAAAAATCTTCGCAGTCAAAAGCAGACTTTTCAGCAAAATCAAATTTTCTTTTGGGAATCACACCTTTTTCAAAAGAAGCCGGCGAGGACTTAAGTTTTGACAGTGCATATTTTCTTTCCAACTTTGAATTTGCCAACAAATATCTTACTGCCGGCGGAAAATTTTACTATCGACTTTCACTTTATGACGACAAAAACGACCTCGATTCACAAAAAACTCTTTCTCAAAAACTCGATTTAAAACGAGCGTATTTTAGAGTTCGTCCATTTGCAAATAAAATTTTTGAAGCAAGCATCGGAAAACTTTATTCATATTATCTTCCCGGAAACTTTTTTAGTCTTGCAGAAATTTACACAGGAGCAAGCCGCTGGGGAAAAACTGGCATTGGCGTAAAGTCAGAAATTGCAGGATTTTTACTTGGCGCAGCAATTCCGCTTACTGAAAGCTACGCTGAACTAAAAAACAACTTTGGAATAAATGCCGCCTTGCTTTACGATTTTTCAAGTTTGAATAAAAATTTTCCTGTAAAACTTGGCACAAGTTTTTTGTATTCGTACACATATTCAGAAAGTCAGGATAAAAGCACAAAAGAAATAACTGGCGAAACAAATAAAAATTATTCCGCATCTCTAAGCGTAAATTTTGCGCCAAAAACTTGCGGATTCATTTCAAAACTGAACACAAGCCTTACTTATTCGTACAACGCCGAACCCTATGTTGCTTCAAGCGTGTTTAAAAACGTTGCAAACTATTCCGCAGAAAATCTTGACAAGTGCCATTTAATTTCCGTAAATCACAAAAATAATTTTGGCAACCTTCAGTTTGTTCTTGAAGCCGAAGCCGGACATTCTCTTAGCGACACTATGATTCCAATTTACACCGGAACTCAAATTTCAGTTTTTATTACAAAAAATATTGCTCTAAAACCGCGATTTTTTTACTACGCCGCACTTAACACAGAAAATAAAAGCGAAAATTGCCACACCTTTGAATTTTATCCGCGCGTAAATCTTAACTTTGGTCAGAAAAAAGAATGGAGTGTTTACGCAGGCTTCGATTTTTCTTATATGCAGGACACAGAAAGCAACTGGAACTCAAATTACTCGCTGCCGCTTTACGTTGAATACAAAATGTAAAATTAGCCGATTGTTTTTTGATTTTTTTGGAGCAGATTTTTCTTTTTGCAAAAAATTTTATTTGTAGCAAAAAATTTTTGTATGGTTCCGGCTATTCACGGCTCCGCTATTCGCTTCGTTGCTTCGCAATTTGCCTTACGGCAAACCGCTACTATCCGGGCTAGGCTTGGCTAAGTTTTTTTGTTAAGAAATAGATTTTTTATTAACAGAAAATTTTATCAGCAATAGTCGCTTGATTTCGACAAGCTCAATCGGCGCTTAGGATGATTAATTACAAAATTTGCGGCTGTTACTGACAAAATTCTTTAGTCTCAACCACCGTAAAAAGTGCCAAAACTGTCAGTAAACATCAAAATCAAACTACTTAGGTTACTTTATATAATATAGATTCTGTCTACCACACGCAAAACAAAACTAGAGGTAAACTCAAAATTGTGTAAGCGTCAATTTTTCGCCCTTTTAGGCTATATTTACCGCTGAAACATCAGAT
>CAZXCR010000224.1:0-3901 GCA_964639315.1 uncultured Treponema sp.
CGCTCATTCCGGCGCTTTGCGCCGGAACTCCGGGCCTCCATAGCGGGCTAGGCTTGGCTGGTTTTGTGTGTTAAGAAAAATTTTTTTTGAAAGAAAAAATCTATTAGTAACCAGCGCGCGCGGTACTTACAGAAAAATTTCCACTTAACAAACAAAACTTTTTTTGCTAGAAAAAGTCTTCTTGTAACCCACGCACGACGCGTGCTTGCAGAAAAACTTCTTCTTAACAAATAAAATCTTCTGTAAAAAAAACGCTCATCTAAACCACCCGCGCGTCAAAAGCGCGCGCTGTTCTTGAAGAAGACAAATTCTTATCAAAAACACCGCGACTTACAAATAGAATTTTCAGTTAACAAAGTCCGCTTGCTTCGCAAAAAACTTCGGCAGTTTACAGGACTTGTTTTTGAGAGTAAAGTAAAGTTCATCTGGTAAAAAAAATCACCTAAAAAAAATCTTTTGCTTAAGGATTTAAAAATGTTTCCGCCCTTTCCAACACAAGAAGCTTACAAACTTTGCATAGAAATCATTCAGAAAATAAAAAATGGCACAGTTCTTGTAAAAGAAATTTCCAGACAAAGCGAAGAACGAAAAAATCAGGGAGTAATGCTTGGCGTTTTAGTTTGCGAGGATGAGGAAAAAAATAAAATAAATCTAGCAGCACTTTCGGGACTGGGAAAAAATCTTGACTACGTCCCAGAAATTTCAAGCGACGAAAAAAAATTCTTCTTTGTACAGCCGATTGTAAGTCCGCAAAAAATAGCTGAAACTTTAAACAAAAATGACGAAGAAATTCACCTTCTTACAAAAAAAATAAATTCGCTAAAAGAAAAACAAAAAAATTCTTCTTGTAACGGCGAAGATTCCGCTGAACTTTCAAACTTGAAAAAAACTCGCTCTCAGCTTTGCAACGAGTCGCTAAAAAAAGTTTATGATTTGTACAATTTTCACTGTGCAGACAAAAAAATTCGCAGTTTAAAAGAGATTTGCAAAATCCAGAATAATGGAAAACTTCCGCCTACGGGCACTGGCGAATGTTGTGAAGCAAAGCTTTTGGATTTTGCGTTTTCAAAAAATTTTGTTCCGCTTAGTATGGCTCAGATTTTTGTAGAAAAAAAATTTCTAAAGTCTTCTGTTCTTGAAATGCCAGAACTTTCAAATCCCTGCGATGAAAGATGCGGTTTAATTTTGCCAGAAATGCTCGGCTTAAAAATTCTTTATCGCGACGAAGACATAATTGTTGTGGACAAGCAGAGCGGACTTTTGAGTGTTCCTGGTCGCGGGCCTGAAAAACAGGATTGCGTTGTAAACCGAGTAAAGCGCCTTTTTCCAAACTGCATTGAGCAGCCTTCCGTTCACCGGCTTGATATGGAAACCAGCGGACTTTTGGTTCTTGCATTTACAAAAGATGCCCACAGAAACCTTTGCCGTCAGTTTGAAGAAGGGATCGTAAAAAAATCTTACATTGCCCTTGTTGACGGAATTTTAGCAAAAAAAGGAATTCCCGCTGAAGGAAAAAATGAACTTTACTTTCGGCTTGACATAAACAATCGCCCTCATCAGATTTGGGATTCTGTGTACGGAAAAAAATCCATTACTGAATGGAAAATCCTTGACGTAGAAAATTACACCTCTCCACAAAAAAAAATTCGGCCTGTAACAAGAGTTTTATTTTTGCCACAAACGGGGCGCACTCATCAGCTTCGGCTTGCTTCAAGCGATCCGCACGGATTTAACTGCCCAATTATTGGCGACACTTTGTACGGCCACTGTGATGAAGGCGAACGGCTTATGCTTCACGCGCAGTCATTAAGTTTTATTCACCCAAGAACTTCAGAGCAAATGAATTTTTTTTGTAAAGCACCATTTTGAGTTTTTATGTACAGAAAATTTTATTGGTAACCTGCCCGCGCCAGTTACTCGCGGATTTTTTGTTAGAAAAGAATTTGTCATTCTGAATTTATTTCAGAATCTCACATAAAGGAAAATTTCGTTGGTAACCAACCCGCGTGTAATGTAGAAGATTTTATCAGAAAGTTACAAAAATATAGCTAGAAAAGCCTAGCCCCGATAGTTGAATAAAATGCCTTTGGCATTTTATTCGTCGAGTTTTGTTCCAAAACTCGCAGGTCTTTTTGATAAGCATTTATTTTTCCAACGCCTAATATGTAACTAAGAAAACACAATAGCCGTTCAAAACCACAGGTTTTGAATGTTAACCCTGGACAGCGGGTTTCTTGAAAAATTTTCAGCCGGAACGCAAAAAAAATTTGTGGCAGGGAAAATGGTTCGCTCCAAGTAAGTAAAACTTACAAAAAACTCAAATTTTGACTTAGAAGATTTTTTCTTAACAAAAAATTCCATCAGTAACTTGCGCATATCCACCTCAAAATCTCCGCATTGAATTTTTCTGTCTTTAAAATATAATTTTCGTATGCTCTGCAAAAAGTGCACTCACTGCGGATTATGTTCTGGCGATGGAACTTTTTTTCAAAACAAAGAAATTTTTGTTGAAACTTCTTCAAAAACAGTATTCTGCGGAATAAAAAATTCTTCTCAAAACGAGGTTGCGCTTGCCTTTGACATAGGAACCACAACGGTAGCCTTAAAAGCCTTTTCTTTGCAAAGCGGAACTGAACTTTTTTCTTTTGGCGAGCAGAATTCGCAGTTAAAATTTGCCGGCGACGTAATTGCAAGAATAAATTATGCGTCCTCAAAAAACGGATATGAAGAACTTTGCCAGTCATTAAAAAATCAACTTGAAAAACTAATTTCCCTCGCAATGCTGAACGTTTCAAGCAAATTTCTGTCGTTAAGAAAGGGAAGCCCCGTGCTAAAACAAATTGTTCTTGTGGGGAACACAGTAATGCTTTCTTTTGCCGCAAAAATGACCGTAAGCACCTTAGGAAAATTTCCGTTCAAATCGCCTTCGGAATTCGGTTTTGAAGAGGCGGCGTCCCTTTATTTTGCGTCTTCTTTTATAAATGATTCGACAAAAATTTATTTTGCGCCCGTAGTTTCGGCATTTGTGGGCGGCGATGCGGTTGCGGCAGTTTTAAGTTCCTTTGATTTTTTTTCAGAAAAGACGCAGTTTCTTGCAGACCTTGGAACCAACTGCGAAATGGCGGTTTTTAGCAAAAAGTTGAACGCGCTTGTGTTTACTTCAAGTTCGGCAGGTCCCGCATTTGAAGGGCAGGGAATTGAGTGTGGAAGCCCAGCTTTTTCTGGTGCAATTACAAAAGTTTTTTTCAACCAGGAAGATAAAAAATTTTCCTGCAGCGTTATTGGCGACCTTGAAGCAAAATCAATTTGCGGAACGGGGCTCATTTCTGCCGTAAGTGAAGGTTTAAAATCTAACCTGATTGATTTTACCGGCAGAATTCTATTTGAAAATGGTGCATTCCCTAAAGAAAAAATTTATCTTAGCAAAGAAGTTTTTATTTCGCAAAAGGACATTAGAAATCTGCAACTTGCAAAATCCGCTGTAAAAACAGGGCTATCTTTTTTGGGCAGAGAAATTGGCGAAACTAATCCAGAGGCCAGCATTTTGTATTTGGCAGGCGGATTCGGTGAAAAACTGGATGAAAGTGCCGCTTTTAACATAAAACTTTTTCCAGCGTATTTAAAAAATATTATTCACTGCGGAAATGCAGCGTTAAGTGGCGCGACTCTTCTCTTTGACGAAAAATACAGAGACCAGGCAAAAAAAATTGCTCAAAACTCAAAGACCATAAATCTCGCAGAATCAGAAAAATTTCAGGAAGCATTTATAGAAAATTTGAATTTTTAGTATTTGGAGCGAACTTTTCTTCCTCAAAATAAATTCTTTTTCTC
Organism: uncultured Treponema sp.; assembly: GCA_964639315.1. Lineage (GTDB taxonomy): Bacteria > Spirochaetota > Spirochaetia > Treponematales > Treponemataceae > Treponema_D. The sequence continues at coordinate 3,832 of CAZXCR010000224.1, forward strand.
GCGCACATTGTGCGCTCGGCAAGCGAAACTCGTAGGATTGCTTTGTTAAGAAATAGATTTTTTCTTAACA
>CAZXCR010000225.1:0-3876 GCA_964639315.1 uncultured Treponema sp.
GTTCAAAACCGCAGGTTTTGAATGAAACCGCGGAACAGTCGCAAGCTTACGCTTGCTAACGAGTTTGTCGCAAGCGACAAACTCGCAGTCTTCTTGTTAAGAAAAAATCTATTTCTTAACAAAACAATTCTACGAGTTTCGCTTGCCGAAACTCGGGAAGCAACCGTAAGGTTGCGGCAAATTCGCTCCAAATAAGTAAACCTTGCAACAAAACTCGAATTTTGACCTAATAGACTTTTTGTTAAGCAATAAATTTTTTCGTAACAAAAAATCCCGTTGGTAACCCGTGCGACTTTTGCTAACCAACGCCTTTTTAGAGATAACTTTTTATAAAATCGAGTTTCAGGTCCTTTAATTTTTCGCTGATAGAAACTTTGTAAATGTGCGGATTCAGAATTCTTTTGTAAGACGGGTCCAAAGTTTCGATTTCCTCAAGCATTTTTCTTCTGCTTCTTAAAAGGCACTCTTTTGCCGAAAGACGTTCTTCTGTGCGCTTGCCCTTTTCAATCCGCTTTTTTAGCATTGGCTTTACGGTTTGGGCTTTAAACTTGAACTGCCTGTAATCAATCATTGTGTGATAAAAACAATACTCTTTGTTTTCTTCAATGAGTTCTCCGTCGAGCGCTAAAATGTCTGCTCTTGCCATTTTGTTCTGGTCATAAAGTCTGAACACATTTTTTATTCCCGGATTTGTATTTTTTGCAGGATTGTCTGAAAGTTTCATTGTGGGAACAAAAATTCCGTCTTCATTTTTCTTTGCCGCAAGTTTGTAAACTCCGCTAAAACTCGACTCCGTTCCGCCGGTAACCATATTTGTGCCAACTCCCCAACTGTCAATCGGGGCTTTTTGCTGAACCAGATTTTCTATGATTTCTTCGCTAAGTTCATTTGAAACAGAAATAAATGCTTTATTCAGTCCCGCATCATCGAGTTCACGGCGCACTTCTCTGCTCAAATAAGCAATGTCGCCAGAATCAAGCCTTACGCCAAAATTTTTTCCCTGTTCCTTGAGTTTTTTTCCAACCGTTATGGCATTTTTTATTCCGCTTTTTAAAGTGTCGTAAGTGTCAATTAAAAAAACTGAATTGTCCGGATAAAGATTCGCGTAAGTTTCAAAAGCTTCCAGTTCAGTTTTAAAAGACATAACCCAGGAATGCGCCATTGTTCCCATAACCGGAATTCCGTAAATTTTTCCAGCGAGAGTATTCGAAGTTCCCGCCACTCCGCCAATAAACGCCGCCCTGCTTGCACTAAGAGCACCGTCTTTTCCCTGCGCCCGCCTTAAGCCAAATTCCATAATATTTCCTTTTTGACTTGCTAAAAAAAACCGCGCTGACTTTGTTGCAATCAAACTTTGAAAATTTATTTCATTTAGAATCAGACTTTCAAGAATTTGCGCTTCAATTAAATCCGTGTGGACTCTAACAATCGGTTCCTGAGGAAAAATAAGACTGCCCTCATCAAAAGAATAAAGGTCTCCGGAAAAATGAAAATTTTTTAAGTAATCAAGAAATCCGTCTTCAAAAATTTTCTGTTCTTTTAGGAACAAAAGCTCTTCGTCGCAAAACGAAAAATTTTCTATCGAATCAAGGAGAGTTTCAATTCCTGCAAAAATGCTGAACCCGCCGTTGAACGGATGCCGCCTAAAAAACACATCAAACACAACTTCCGGATTCAAATTTTTTTTCCAGTACCCCTGCGCCATTGTAAATTCGTAAAAATCAGAAAACAAAGCACTCTTGCCGTTAAAAATATTTTTTTTGTCCATAATTTTTTCCTAATTTTTTTTATTTGGAGCGAATTTTACTTCCTCAACTGCGCGTCGCAAGCTTCGTCCGCAACCTACGGTTGCTAATTTTTTTGTTACTGATAGAATTTTTTCTTAAGCAAAAATTCTATCAGTAACAGGCTCAATCACTGGGTTTCGCCTGCTTGCTGAATTTTTTTAGGAATCCGCTGTTCCGGCCTTCGCTTTTCGCTCATTCCGGCGCTTCGCGCCGGAACTCCGGGCCTCCATAGCGGGCTAGGCTTGGCTTGTGCGTTAAGAAAAGCCGCAAGCTTCGCTTGCTCTGCGAGTTTTGTGCCAAAACTCGCACATCCTGGTGGGTAAGCCCCGTCACTTGAAAACACAGGCGAAGTCTTCAACATCACCCGCGCGCGCAGATTACTAACAAAAATTATTTGTTACCTAAAAAAATCCTCGTGTTACCAAGAAAAATTATTTGTTGCCTAAGATTTTTTTTCTTAACAAAAAGATTTCTCTAAGTAAAAAAAAATCACTACAAGTACGCGGCGCGCGCTGTACTTGCAGAAAAATTTCTTCTTAACAAATAAAATTTTCTGTCACATAAAAATCAATTTCTTAACAAACAAATCCCCTGTTAATCAAAAATCCCTTATTTCCACCGCAAATCTAGTTACTCGGTCGCTTGCAGAATTTGTATGTAAAATCAGCAATCAATTTTCTGCTTACAAAACGACTTGCACTAGCCTTAAATCGCCATTTAAATGCAAACATTGAATAAAGCTTTCCTTTTCTACTGGCTTTTACTGCATGCAGCACAGTTTTTTCAGGGGAAAGTCCGTGTTTTACTTCCTTTCGTGCGCCTTTTGAAGCAACATTTGCAAATTCAGTACTTACAGGTCCCGGGCAAAGCGCAGTTACAGAAATTCCCTTTGACCTTAATTCCGCTGCCAGTGCCACACTAAAACTCAAAACATAAGCCTTGCACGCACCATAAACAGCAAAATTTCCAAGTGGCGAAAAGGATGCAAGAGAAGCTGTATTTATAATCCGAGAACCTTTTTTCATAAACGGAAGAGCAAATCCAGTTATTCCCGTAAGCGAAGTACAGTCCAAATCAATCATTTCCATTTCGCGCATTGTATCAGTTGAAGCAAATTCGCCGTAAGTTCCAAAGCCGGCATTGTTCACTAAAACTGAAATTTCTAAATCTTCTTCTTCGTCAAAAAGCTTTTTTAATTTTACTGCGCCATCTTTTCCGCTTATATCAAGTGCCACAACCTTTACCTTTGGCCACTTTTTTTCTTTTCCAGATTTTTTTTCAACTAAAAGTCCCGCAGTTTTTTTAGCTGCCCCTTCACTTTCGATTTGAACTTTTAACTTTTCAAGATTTTCCTGTCTTCTGGCAACAATCCAAATTTCATCACATTCACATTCTCGTGCAAGTTCCTTTGCAAAACAAACGCCCATTCCGCTTGATGCGCCGGTTACAATGTCAATTCTTTTCATAAAAAGAGTATAGCAGTTCTGTTGTAAAAATTGCAGTCTTTTTTTATAATTTACAACGCTTCGTTCCCTTAAAAAACCGCAGGAACACCTAGCAAAATAACTTTCTTTTCTAGCCGATAAAAAATGACAAAAAAAAACTTAACTAAACTTTTTCATCAAATTCAAATTTTTGCTCTAAGCCTGATTTTTATAAATCCACTTTCAGCAGCAAATATAAGCGATTTTTATAATTACAAAAAAACTGCCCAAGAAAAAAAAATTGATTTGGCGGTGAACAATTACATTGAATCACTTTCCCTAAGCCAGAAAATTTCCCAAATTTTTTTAGTTAACATTGAAGGAAATAAAAAATACAGTCCGATTGAAGATTCATCAAAAATTCCAGAATGCGAGTACGAAACTGAAGCGCTTGTTCCCGGCGGAATGCTTTTGTTTTCGTACAATATTGGCGAAAGTCCGCGTCAGATGATGGAATTTATAGATTCCATAAAAATTTACTGCGAAAAGAACAATATTTGTCCGCCTTACATTGCTACTGACCAGGAAGGTGGAATTGTAAACCGACTTTATCCGCTCACAACTTACTTGCCTTCAAACAAAAAAATTGCTCAGTTTTTAAGTCC
>CAZXCR010000226.1:0-3845 GCA_964639315.1 uncultured Treponema sp.
CAAGTACAGCGCGCGCGGGGAATGTCGTGGACATTTTCTTAACGAAGAAATTTTTTTTGTTAAGAATTCATTTTCTTAACATACAAGCCAAAGCCTAGCCCCGACTGGAGCGGCGCGTAGCGTTCGAAACCGTAGGTTTTGAATGAAACCGCGCAAGGCGGGATTTCTGACTGATTTTTCTGCCGAGCGCACGGGTGCACGAGAAAAAAAATTTATTTTGAGGGGAAAAAACTCGCTCCAAATGAGCAAAAATCGCGAGAAATTTGAAATCTTTGGGGCTTAACATTATAATCGCGTTATGAAAATTCTTCTTGCGGCTGTGAATGCAAGTTTTATGCACACGAATCTTGCGGTTAGATATTTGAAAACTTTTGCGGAAAAATATTTGTCTGACGAAATAAGGGCTCAAACTCAAATCGACATTGCGGAATTTACGATAAATCAGCCGTTTATTGAGACTTTGCGCGGAATTAAAGCTTTTGAGCCGGAACTTGTGCTTTTTTCAACTTACATTTGGAATTCAACTTACATTTCGAACATAATTCCGGATATAAAAAAAATTCTTCCTTCGTGCGCGATTGGTGCTGGCGGTCCTGAAGTTTCGTATTCGGCTCAAAAATATTTGTCTTGCTTGCCTTCGCTGGATTTTGTTATTAACGGTGAGGGTGAAAAAACTTTTCTTGAAATCATTGAAAATTTTTGTAGTGCTGCTGAACTTTTGCAAAATCTGAACGAAACAAGTGAAAAAATCTTAAAAATCAAAGGCATTTCTTTTTTTAAAAATTCGAAATTCTTTTTTACGGGATTCAGGGACTTGATTCAAAATCTTGACACGCTGCCCTTTACCTACCCGGAACTGCTTGAAGGAAATTTTGAAGGAAATTTTGATGGCGACCACAAAATTTATTATTACGAATCGAACCGCGGCTGCCCTTTTTCTTGCGCTTACTGTCTTTCGAGTGTGGAAAATTCTGTACGTTTTAAAAGCTTGGAAAAGGTGAAGGCTGAACTGCAAATTTTTCTTGATGCAAATGTAAAACTTGTAAAATTTGTGGACCGAACTTTTAACTTGAAGTCAGAACGCTACATTGAAATTTGGCGGTATATTTTGGAGCATCACAACGGAAAGACGATGTTTCATTTTGAAATTGAAGCTGAAGTTTTGAGCAAGGATGCGCTGGATTTTTTGCAGAAGGTTCCAGAAAATGTTATGCAGTTTGAAATTGGAATCCAAAGCGCAAATAAAAAAACTTTAGAGGCGATTGACCGTTCACAAAATATTGAAAAAACTGCGGAAAATATTTTGAAAATTCCAAAAACTATTCACACTCACGTGGATTTAATCGCCGGGCTTCCTTACGAAGATTTGGCGAGTTTTGGAAAAAGTTATGATTTTGCAATGAAACTTTTACCTGATGCACTTCAGCTGGGATTTTTAAAGATTCTTCCGGGAACAAAAATGGAAAGTTTTGCAAAAGAGAATGGCTGGCAGTGGATGAAAAATCCTGTTTACGAAACTTTTTCAAGTCCGTACATAAATTTTGATCAAATGATGTATCTGAAAGACATTGAAATTACAACGGATTTTTTGTGGAACAAGCATATTCTGGACAATTTTGCAAAATATGTTTTTAGGAAACTTGGCGCGTGGAATTTTATAAGTGAACTTACTGATTTTGCCAGGGGAAAAAATGTTTTTGTGCAGGCAAGAAAAGATGCTTTTTGGTATGAGCTGATTTTTGACTTTATTACAGAAAAATGTGCGTTAAAAGAAAATCCTTTTTCGCAACTGAATATTCGGCTTTTAGAAGATTTGTTGCGCTACGATTTTGTTTTGAGCGGTAAAAAAGGAAATTTTCCTTCGTGGTACAAGCACTTTTACAGCAAAGAAAATCATTTAAAACTGCTTGATGAAAAGGGACTTTTGCATAACAACCGGCTCGCCTTTGCAAACAGTGAATACGAAGAGTTCAGTTTTGATGTGCAAAAAGAATTTCCTGAAGAAAACGAAAAAAAATGCGCCCTACTGATTTTGTACAAAAAGTGAGGTCAGAAAATTAAGGTCAGAAATTAAATCTAAAAAATGAGGTAAAAATATGAATTCAATGACAAATACGAGTTTGTGTTACATTGAGGATTCTGAAAAATATTTAATGCTGCACAGAATCAAAAAAGAAAACGACATTAACCGCGACAAATGGATTGGAATAGGCGGTAAATTTGAAGAAGGCGAAAGTCCCGAAGAATGTGCGCTACGAGAAGTAAAGGAAGAAACTGGCTTAAATCTTTTGGAATACGAGTACAGGGGAATTGTGACTTTTGTTTCGGACAATAATTTTACTGAGTTTATGCATCTTTTTTACAGCAATAAATTTTCTGGCAATTTGATTGAATGTGATGAAGGAAAACTTGAGTGGGTTAAAAAATCTGAACTTAACAATTTGCCGCACTGGAAGGGAGACGAAATTTTTTTGAATCTTATTGACAAAAAGTGCCCGTTTTTTTCGCTGAAACTTGTGTACGAAAAGGGAATTCTTTTGGAAGCGAAACTTGATGGGAAGAAGATTGAGTTTTAGGAAAAGGATTTTTTGGTTTACAGAGAATTTGCGATGGTACGCGCGGAGCGCGGTACTAACAGAATTTCTTCTTAGCTGAAAAATTTTTGGTTTACAAAAAAATTCGCGACATTACACGCGGGCCGATTACTGACGAAATTTTCTATTCAACAAAAATCCCCTTCTTAACAAAAAAATTTTACTTTACAAGAATCTCGTTAGCAACCGCAAGGTTGCGGTGTTTCTAAAAAAAACTGACACTGTGAAAATAAAGCACGCGCCGGCGTGGAAGGGCGGCTGTGCCGGCCACCGCAGCGAAGCGAGGAGGCTGAGCGTTAGCGAACCCTGGAAGGCCGGTTAGCAAAGAAAAATTCCGCGCCAAGAAAAAAAAATTTAAAAATCTGCCTCTGATTTTTGCGGTTTTGGAATTTTCTGCATAGATATAATATGTATGAAAAAAAAATCAGAATTTACAAAAATTAAACCAGACATTCGGGAACTTACAATTAAAAATGGTCTTTCTTATCCAAGCGATGAGGAACTTATTATGATGATTTTGGGGCGGGGAACAAAAACTAATCCAATTGAACATCTTGCCTGCGAAATTATAAATGTTCTTGACCGAAGTTCAAACGCAAATCTTCTGGAAAACCTTATGCAACTTGACGGAGTGGGAAAATCGAACGCACTGGCTATTGCTTCGGCTTTGGAATTTGGAAAAAGGAAAAATTCTTACCGAAGGGCGCTCATAAATAAACCAAGCGACATTCTGCCCTTTATTCAGCATTACGCGCTAAAAACTTCGGAGCATTTTATTTGCATAACTTTAAACGGCTCTAGGGAAATTATTGATATCCACGTAATTTCGGTTGGCGGACTCAACAAAGCTTTTATTCATCCACGCGACGTTTTTTCGTATGCCGTGAGCGAAAGAGCAAGTGCGATTATTGTGTGCCACAATCATCCGCTGGGAAATCCAAATCCAAGTAACGCTGATTTTGACTGCACTGCAAAGCTTTTAAAAGTTTCGCGGATTTTGGGAATTGCACTTTTAGACCACATAATCATTACGAAGAACGCTCATTTTAGTTTTTTAGAAAATGGTGTTTTGGAAAGCACAGATGAAATTGATGAGGAGTAAGAGCCGCAAGAAAACGTAAAATTTTGTTAAGAGGTTAAAATTCGAGTTTTTACAATTTTTACTTATTTGGAGCGAATTCTTTTTTCTTGCCACAAATTTTTTTTACGTTCCGACCGTAAATTTTTTTAGGAATCCCGCCTTGCACGGTT
>CAZXCR010000227.1:0-3839 GCA_964639315.1 uncultured Treponema sp.
AAATGCCTTTGGCATTTTACTCGTCGAGTTTGTCGCAGGCATATGAGTGCTTCCCAAGTTTATAGCAAGCTACGCTTGCTTAGCGAGTTTCACTCGGAACGTAAAAAAAATTGTGGCAGGAAAAAAAACTTGCTCCAACTAAGTAAAAATTGCAAAAACTCGAATTTTGACCTATCAGTAAACACGTGCTTTTTACTCACGCATATTCTGCGCTGGTTACCAATAGAATTTTTTAGTTAAAACTCATTTGCCTTTATATTTTTTAAGAAATCTCCAGAATTTTTAGAAAAATCTCCAAAATCTCAAATTTCTCTAATTTTTTTTGGTGAAAAAATAGAATTTACAATGTTTTTATGCTAAAATCTTGGGAGTTAGCGAGAATTTTGCTTTTTTTAGCGTAGTATTGGGGTGGGTTTTTATGCCTAGAACAAAATCAGAAAAAAATAAGCCAGTTGTTTATTCTGCACTTGAAGTTGCAAATTTGTGCGGAGTTGTGAATCAAACTGCAATCAACTGGATAAAAAATGGATTTTTAAAGGCGTTCAAGACTCCGGGCGGTCAGTTTAGAGTGTATCCAAAAGATTTGCTTGATTTTATGAAAAGCAGAGATATGGTGCTGCCAAAGAAAGTAATTTCTGACTGCGATGAAAAATTAAAGAAAATTCTTCTTGTTGATGATGACGAGGCGTTTAATAACGTAACAAAAAAATTTCTGGAAAAAAATCTTGAAAATGTAGAAATTCTTCAGGCATTTGACGGATTTGAAGCTGGAAGTGTTATGATGGATCAGATGCCTGAACTTTTAGTTTTGGATTTGGATCTTCCTGGAATTGACGGCGTTAAACTTTGCCACAAAATCAAGGAAGAAAAGAAATTTGCTTCGCCAAAAATTATAATTGTAACCGGACTTCAGGATTCTGCTGTGGAAGAAGAGTGTATTTCTTTGGGCGTAGAAAAATACCTAAAAAAACCAATTTTACTTCCTGAACTTTTGGCGGTGCTTAAGGATTTTTAAGTTTTCTAAAGTCACCCTAAAATCTGCAAGTTTAAAATCTTGGAGACTCGAGGGCAGCTGATAAAAAATCATTTTCTATACTTTTTCTAAAATCGCCCTAAAATCTGGAAGATTCAAAATAATATGCCGGAAACGAAACTTGTTTTTCAAGAAATTTTTCAAGTGCGGCTGGAAGAGTTGAGTCTTGATTAGCTGTTTTTGAAATTTCCTTGGAAAGTCCCAAAATCATATCATAAAAATTTTGAGTTTTTTCGTACTGATAGGTGTAAACCGGATAATCTTTAAAATCAAATTCTTTTCTGTCCATTGCGTCAAAACAAAGTTTAAAGTCGCCAATGTAATCAATAAGTCCGTTTAAAAGCGCCTGCTTTGCTGTGTAAGGTCTTCCGTCAGCAAGTTTTTCTACATCCTGAATTTTCATATTTCTGCTTGAAGAAACGATTTTTGTAAACTGCTCGTAACATTCGTCAGAAATTGACTTCATTATTTGCCGCTGCTCGTCTGTTAAAGCTTCTGTGTAACTGCCAATGGTTTTGTTTTTTCCAGAATGAATTGTTTCTGCTTTGATTCCGTACCTGTCCATAAGTTCAGTTAAATCAACAAATTGACCTGCAATAACGCCAATGCTTCCGGTAATGCAGTTTCTGTTTGCTGTGATTTTGTCTGCTGCACAGGCAATGTAATATCCGCCAGAAGCCGCCATTGATTCTAAGTAAGCGTAAATTGGCCGGTTGCTTTCTTTTTTGTAATCCATAAGCGCAAGATAAACTTCGTCAGCTTCGTAAACTGTTCCGCCGGGAGAATCTATGCAAAGAATTATGCCCTTGTTGTTTGGGTCATTTTTTAATCCGTCAATTGTTTTTAAAAGCCATTTTTGATTGTAAGTTTGATTTGCACTTTGAATTGTTCCAGAAATTACAAGTTTTGCAACGTATTCATTCTTGCGGTTTTTAAAACTTTCAGTTGAATTTGAAGACTTGAATTTTACAACAGGCGGAATTGAAGGCAGCGAATTTTCTTTTGGAGGATTGCTAAATTCTTTTACTGAACTTTTTGAATGAAGCGAAAGTGCCAGCTGAAAAATTCCCGCCGCAAGTGCAAGAGCTAGAACGATTATAAATGCTATGAGTCCCTTATTATCTTTTTTTGCCATAAATTTTCTCCAGTTTTAGTTGTTTGGAATTGAAGACGAGGAGGCTTCTTCAAAATCTTCTGGAGTAAGGCTTCCAAGTTTTAATGCCTGAACTTTCATTGCGTAATATGCGTTTGTATAAGACATCATTTTGTACGGTTTAATCCACAGCGTAAGAATTCCCAGTGTAAAAAGACTTAAAATGTCCCAGCCTAAAAAGCTCAATGCCATAACAAAAAGTTCGCCTTTGTTTCCTTTTGTCATTATTTTGCTGATTTTCATTGCCTTTGTTACGCCGATTTTTGGATTATCTGCCATTACAAAAAACATTTGTGAGTAAGAAAACGCTTTTACAATTCCTGGAATTACAAAAAGCATTGACCACAAAGCAGTCCACAGTGTAAACCACAAAAGTCCTAAAAATCCGCTTATACATTTTGAAAATCCGGAAATAAAATCTCCAAAGGAAAGTTTTTGCGTTGTTTGGAACATTTTTACGAAAAATGCTGAAAGTGCCATCACAATTGCACCGTTTATAAAATATTCAATGATGAAAAGAAGTATGTTTGTTGAAGACGAAGGCGTTTCTGATTCATAGTGAAAACTGTGACTTTCTGCGCCAGGAATAGAATCTTCTTCAAACCAGAAATTTGGATTTGCTGAACTGAAAGTTCCGTTTGAAATGTTGCCGACGGTTTGTGGCAAATTCAGTGCTAGAAAAATAACGTAAATTACAATCATGGCAAGAACTGCGGTTGTCCATCTGCCCTTAAGTTGCTTTTTTGCAATCATTTTGTAAGATTTTCTGTTAAACATAATTTTCCTCTATAAAGTGGGATTTACGGTTACTTCGCGGAGCATCTGCGAGTAGTAGCGGTTTTCTATTTGTTCTTTTGGAATTTCGGCTTTTTTTAGAATTGACTCCAATTTTTTGCGACAGTTTTTTATATTTTCTTCACTAGAATCTTCGCTGAGTATTTCAATTTCAAGAAAGTCTCCAAGCGGCGGTACGTTGCAAAGTTCAAGCGTTGCGCCGTCTAAAATCCAGTCTTTAACTTCCTTGCGCTTTTTTAAACTTACTTCAAATCCGGCGTCCTGTAAAAAAGCTTCGATGGCTTGTGGCGAAGAAATTTTGCATTCTTTTTCATCATTTACTTCGATTTGAATTTTATCTGGTCCGCATAATTTTTCTTTGCGTTTGTAGGTGAGCAAGTATTCAGGAGATTTTTCTGCGTTTTCGGGGAAGCTTTCTTTTCTGATTCGAATTTGAGGTGCGTGCGAAGTTGAAACAGGATTTTTTTGCTTGTAGTAAGTGTCTTCGCGAGTTACGGCGCCTTTGTAAGTGGCAATTTTATTAAGCAGTAAAATAAGTTTTTGCCGGTCTTTTACGTGCGCTTTTAATTCAATTTCGTTCATAAAATTAAGTTTATCTAAAAAATACTTTTCCGGCTACAAAATAATTTTGTTAAGTGCAAGGGCGTTTTTTAGTGATTTTTTTTCTGGAGCGTATTTTCTTAGGCATGGGAAATTTTTTTTCTCGCGCTACTCGCGCTTCGGCAGTCAGTTTTTTTAGTAAGCCCGCTTTCCACCGTTGCGGCTTTCGCCTCCATTCCTCCGCTTGCGCTCCGGAACGCCTGCGGCGCCGTTCCAATCGGGGCTAGGTTTGGCTTGTTTTGGGCGTTAAAAAATAAG
>CAZXCR010000228.1:0-3782 GCA_964639315.1 uncultured Treponema sp.
CTTTTACGTTTCCAGTATCGCTTGCAGAAGCGCCAAATTTGCCTACGATTGAAGCAGTTGTTTCTTTTGTAAGTGCCATAACTTACTCCTTAAAAAATTTAACTTTTTCCGCGTACAATGCAACCTAGTAAAGGTGGCTAGTCCTGTAGCCAAGCAGCATCATTCAGCAGGAATAAAATTTATTGTTTTTACACGACTTGCAGTATTCTGGCTCGGAAGCAAAAGACTTAAAGTTCTACTCTCGTCTTTCGTTTCCAGATTGCACAAAGTATGAAGTGTGATAAAACCTGTTTCACTAGACTTTTTGTTTTCCTCAAAATCAAGCACAACTTTGTAGTTACCGTCGGGTGGCAAAATTTGCAGTGAACTTTCCGAAGAAGCAGAATTGTTCAAATCCGCACCAAACCACGACATTTCGCTATCAGAAGTTGCATTTTTTGACTTTAACGGCGTTTTTTTCTCAGTAAAATCAAGGGCAAACGCATCATAAGAAAATGGCCGCAAAAGCATTTTTTGTACCGAAGAAAAATCCCCTTCAAGAACGCACTTTCTTATGCGCGAAGAACTGATTTTTTTTCCTTCAAAAAGCACATCATCAATCTGCTGAAAAACAAAATTATTTTTTTCGCTAAGAGTTTTTAAATCTTCAACAGAAAAAGCCGCCTTGTAACCAAAGCAAAAATCCGTTCCCTCAGCAATAAATTTCATTGCGCACAAATTGACTAGGAATTCAATAAAATCACTGCCTCTAATTCTACTAAAATCGTCAGAAAAGTCAATTACAACAAGAAAATCAAGCTTTTTGCTTCTAAAAAAATTTACCCGCTGATAAAAAGAATCAATATTTCCTTCAAAATTTGACTTTGCAGCCTTAATCGAATTTCTAAAAGTCACAATGCCGTGCACAAGATTTTTTTGCTCAAGCACCGCATCTATTAACGCAAGATGACCCTTGTGCATTCCGTCAAAACTTCCAACGCTAAGCGCAGTTCCTTTTTGCTGCCATTCAATCGGAAACTCGCCAGAAAGCAAGTCCTGCCAGGTAAAAATTCTCATTTTCTGCATAAAATTTTCGTGAGGCACCACAAAGGAGTACGAAAGTTTTTTTTGCACTTCCTGAACACAAATTTTTATCATTCCAGCAAAACTCAGGTCAGAATAAAAAACCGCAATTTCGCCCTCAGCCTTGTACGGAAGATTTTTGTATTCCAAAGGACAGTCAATTCTTGAAAACATTTTTCCGCACAAAGGACGCCCGTTCAAATACTGCTTTTCAAAATCTTTTTTCAAAAAGGACGCTTCAAAACCGCACTTAAACGCAAGTTCCGGCGTAAAAGACATATAATGCCGTCTTACATCAGTAAAAATCTTTTTTTCTTCGTCAGTAAACTCTCTTTTTTGCTGATTTTTTGCAGTCTTTTTTGGAGAAGCCTGATCTGCAATGATTTTTTTTCGCATCGACTGAAAATAATTTTCATTTTCAATCGCATTTTCTATTGTAAAGGGTTTTAAATTGCTAAAATTAGCCGCGTCTTCTAGTTTAAAAGGCCCAACTTCAGTTCTTCTAAGCGCACTTAAAAACGCACAAGAACCAAGTGCCACTGCCATATCCCGCGCAAGAGCCCGAATGTAAGTTCCTTTTGAACACTTAATTTCAAGAAGTGCATAGGAACATTCGCTTTCTTCAGAAGCTTCCTTAAAATCCAAAAGTTTATTTTCGTAAATAAAAACCTGGCGCGGTTCAAGTTCCACGGATTTTCCACTGCGGGCAATGTCGCTAGCTCTTTTTCCGTTTACATGAAGTGCTGAATAAACCGGCGGAATTTGAAGAAGAGTTCCTGTAAATTTTGGAAGGATTTTTTCCACATCAGTTCTTGAAGGGGCAGTCATTTTTTTAGTGATTTTTCCACTTGGATCAAGGGTGTCTGTTTCTTTTCCAAAGCAAACCACCGCCCGATAAGTTTTTGTAAATGCTGTAATGTGCGGAACAAGGTGAGTAAGACTACCGCAAAGAACCACAAGGAGTCCGTCAGCAAAAGAATCCAACGTGCCAGTATGACCAACTTTTTCTGTAGCCAAGGCATGCTTTATATTCCAAAGAGACGAAAAACTTGTAATTCCCGGAGTTTTTGCATAAAGCACCGCCCCGGAACTGTAAAAATTATTCTGCTGATTTTTCTGCATTTTCAGATTCTAAGCTAGAGTCTTTTTCGTTAAGTTTCTGCCTGTTTTTTTCAATTTCTGAAGACTCTTTTTCAAGTTTGTTCAGTTTTTGAACCATTGCGTAACCTTCCTTCATTGAGAAGTCTGCAATAAAGGTAAATTTTGGAAACTTATATATAGAAATTTTTTGTGCAATCGAAGACTGAATGAATCCAGCCGCATTCTGTAAACCTTCAACGCTTCTTCTAAGAGAATTGTCGTCTACAAATGACGAAACATAAACCTTTGCATAAGACAAGTCCGAAGAAACTTCAACTCTGTTTATTGAAAGAAAATCACCTACGCGAGGATCCTTTATTTCGTGCCTCATCAGCATTGTTGAAATTTCTTTTCGAATCTGCTCGCCTAATCTCAAAAGTCTGTATTGTCCCATCAGCTATTTGCTCCATCTGAATCAGAATCTGCTGAATAAGCTTTTGCTTTTTCTACTTCAGCATTTTCTTCTGCAATAGTTTTTCCAAGTTTTCGCGCAACTTCTACGTATTCAATAACTTCAAGAGTATCGCCAACCTGAATATCCTGCCAGTTTTCAATTCCAACACCGCATTCAAAGCCTTCTTTAACTTCTTTTACATCGTCCTTAAAGCGCTTTAAAGATGCAATTTTTGCTGCTGAATTGATTACAACTTCGTTTCGAATAATATTTACGCTGCTTGTTTTCTTAATAAGTCCGTCACGCACAACACAACCGGCAATTACGCCAACCTTTGGAACTCTGAAAGTATTAAGAACTTCGAGCATACCAATAACTTCTTCTTTTGTATCCGGCTGGAGCATTCCTTCCATTGCCTGCTGAATTTCTTCCACACACTTGTAGATGATATTGTACTTGCGGATTTCAACCTTTTCCTGTTCAGCAAGAATTTTTGCTTTTGGAGTAGGACGAACGTTAAATCCGATAATAATTGCGTTTGAATCAGCTGCGGCAAGAGTAACATCGCTTTCGTTTATTGCACCGGCACTTGAATGGATTACTGCAAGACGAATTTCTTTTGTAGAAAGTTTTTCCAAAGAAGTTTTTAACGCTTCTGCAGAACCCTGAAGGTCAGCTTTGATGATTACGCGCAGTTCTTTAACTTCACTGTTTGCAATGTCGCCATACAAAGATTCAAGAGTTGTTTTCTTAACTGCCTTTGCAGCTTCAAATCTTTTAAGTTCCTGTCTCTTTTGTGCAAAAGCGCGGGCTTCTTTTTCAGATTCTGTAACCTGGAACGGATCTCCGGCATTCGGCATTTCTTCAATTCCAAGAACTTCAACTGGTGTAGAAGGACCGGCTTCAGTAATTTTCTGACCTCTATCATTAAAAATTGCACGAACACGACCAGAATAAATTCCTGCAACAAAAGGATCTCCTGTGCGAAGAGTACCGCGCTGGATTACAACGGAAGCAACAACACCGCGTCCCTGATCTACGCGCGATTCAATAACCTTACCTTCTGCACGGCAATCGTACTGAGCCTTAAGTTCAAGCATTTCTGCCTGAATTAAAATTGCGTCAAGAAGTTCATCAATTCCTTGCTTTTTCAATGCTGAAATATTTACATACTGAGTGTCGCCAC
>CAZXCR010000229.1:0-3779 GCA_964639315.1 uncultured Treponema sp.
TATTTTCAATCAGCGGAACAATTGCCGACGACCACACCGTAAGTTCAATGGACGTTACAATCTACGATTCAAATGGCGACATTGTCTCAAAAGAAGAATATAACGGAACAGAAATAGATTCTTTCCACGAAAACAACATTTCTACAGCAGGCGGTACAAGCGTAACAATTGCACAGTATCAGGACACTAGATACTCGCAAATCTATAAGGGTACAGAAGAAACTTCCCTTACTGACGAATATTTTACCTGCTCAATAAAACTTGTAGATAGCGCAAAAGTTTATAAAACTCCTTCAGAAGATGCTTCTAGTGCAAGAACTGCAGAAGAAATTTTAGCTGATGAAACTGGCAATTCCACATACACGGTTTATCTTTACGATGATGTATACACAAGCCTTATGAGCGCAAAAAAAGGACAAGGTCTTAGCGCTACAGATTTAAAAAATATCATCAACAAAACAACAGAAAATGCTGATGCAGAAAAAATCTTAACCAGTGTTGCAAAAAATACAGAAGGTCAAAACGACAGCACTAACCTGTACTTCTCTTTGAATCCAAAAGCAAATCCTGTATACCAGGTAAACGGCTACGAATACGACTTTGCTTCAAGCGCAACTATTCAGCAGGCTTCAAGCGGAAATACAGTTTCAATTACAGTTACCGCCGGTCTTGACGGTACAGGAATTGATCTTGACGGAAACGACGAGTCAACTTCCACAGTAAAAGTATGGATAAAAAAATATGATTCAAGACCAGTAGATTCAGGTGATTACACAAAAGACGTTGTTCTTGAAGAAATTTCATCTCTTGCAGAAAAAGTTGAACAGTACGAAAGCAGCGAAACTTCTTTTGTAGAATATTCAACAGATGAAGACGGTTCTACAGTAGAATCAACACAAATAGACGATTGGTATTTAATTTACGATTATGGTCAGCACAATTCAGGGGAAGCCTCTGTAACAACAAAAACGTTCTCTGTAACTTTACCAGAAAATTTAATTACCCTCGATAAATACTATATGTTTGCGGTTACAGGAAGCGATGCCGATAGCGTTGCTTTCCTTCAGGATACAGCATACGGATTCACTGGAAACGAAGCTGGTGTTCCGCCTACAATTACTATAGAAAGTCCTACAACTGGCAGCCTTAAAAACTCAAGCGACTTTACATTTACAGGAACTGCAAGTGTAAAGGGAAGCTCACTTTATGTAAAAACCTTGACTGCAACTCTCACAGTAACAGATCAGGATACAAACGAAACAATTGGCTCATACACTCAGAAAATTAAATGCAGCGAGAAAAAAGAATGGTCAGCAGAAGACACCTCAAGTTCTCTTAGCGTATTTACTTGCGATAAGAGCGGTAGCTGGACTTTTGATCCAAGCGCACTTTCTGACTACGAAACAATAAAAGTTGCTGAATCATCTGGAAAATCATATCTCTACGATTTCTCTATTGATGGAACTTCTTCTTCAGGACACGAAGCTCAGGCACTTAGTTCAAGTGTACAAATTGACGCAACCTTGCCTGTAGTAGGAATTTCTTCAATTACACCTGTAGTTGACGGCAGCGAATACGATGGAACTGAAAATACTTACGTAAACGGTACAATTACTGTAAAAGGCACCGTCGAAGAAACAAATCTTTCAAGCGTTTCAATGCAGATTTTTGTTGGCGGAACTGCAGTAAGTTACTGGACAGATTCTAATGGAAATGCAATTGATACTTTGAGTCTTGGAAAAGTTTACTCATTCAGCGAATCAATCGATACAACAAAACTTACAGATGATTCATCTCTCGACATTCGCGTAACTGCAGTAGATAAGGTTGGAAACTCAAGCACTTATTCTTCTTTGAGTGCAAGTTCTTCTTCTTATGCAGCACTCAAGATTTTACAGAAAACAGATCTTCCTACAATTTCACTTACAAATGCAAATGCAAAAATCACTTCAAAAGATGATCTTAATACAGACAACAATGTCTTTGGTGTAACTTCAAACAACAGAATTTCAGCAAGCATTCAGGACGATGATCTTATAAAATCAGTAACAGTCACAGTTTACGATGCAGACGGAAATAAACTTGATGACAGCGAAGTTAGCAATGTTTACTCATCAAATCCGTATACTGTATCTCCAAACAAATCTACATATTCCCTTTCATACTATCTTCCAAAAGAAGAAGGGGTTTATAAAATTGAAATTGCCGCAGTTGATAGCGTAGGTCTTACTAACGGAAGCTCTTCAACTGGAATTTTCTTTATTGCAGTTTCTGCTGGTGCGCCAAACATAAGTCTTGACAGCGCCTCTTACTATCAAACGGTAACTCCTTCTTTCTCTGGAACAGTTTCGAGCAGCCAGGCAACAGTTACTGCAGAATTCTTAGATCCAACTACAGAAGAAACTCTTGCAGAACAGCCGGCAACTATAACAACTTCTTTAACTGATACAAAATGGACAGCTTCTTTAGCAGACGATGAAACTTTAACAAACGGAACTTATGAAATTTGCTTTAAGGTTTCAAATCCTTATGGAGAATCAAACTCTCAAAACTTTAGCTTTATTGTTGACGAAGACGCTCCAGTAGTAAAAGTTACAGAATACGATTCTACTAAAGCAAGTAGTTCAGACGGCTTTACAACAACACAAACATTTTATATCAACCCAATATACACAGAAGTTGTAAAGGGAAGTGTAAGCGATGCCGTAAGCGGAGTTGACGGAGTTTACTTCTTGATTGGCGATATTCCAACAGGCAAAGAAACTCCTTCTACTGCAAACGGATGGACTGTAGCAAGCCTTTCAACAGATTCAAACGGAAACACAACCTGGAATGCTTCTCTTTCAGACTTGGATTCTCTTGAAGAAAATACTGCAAAAACAATGCACATTCAGGCACTTGATAAGGCAGGAAACAAGAGTGTTGATAATACAGTAATTTCTATAATTATTGATAAAACAGAACCTTCAACAACAGTAAGCGCAACAAATCTCTTTGACGAAAGCGGAAATGCTGCAAGTTCTCTTGTAAGCGGCACAGAATATTTTGCAAAAGAATCGTTTACTTTAAGCGGCGTTGTAACCGAAGCTAATTTAGAATCAGTAAAAATAAATGGAAACTCAGTTTCTTGCACTAGCGGATCTTGGACTTACACTCCAGAACTTACTTCGAACGGAGCTCATTCTTATAGAATCGTTCTTGAAGATAAGGCAGAAAATACAAGCGAATTCACTGTAAGCGTAGATTACGATACAGAAACTCCAAATCTTTCAGTTACAACTCCAATTTCTGAAAGTAACACAACACAAAGTTCAATTACCGTAAGCGGCACTGCAATTGACACAGGCAGCGGCGTAAAGAGCGTTTCTTACACTTTGAGTAAAAAATCTTCAGATACTGCTTACACTGACTTAAAAACCGGTTCTTTAACCCTGGGAACTTCTGGCGAATTCTCAAGCACAATCGACCTTTCAACTTCTTCAATCAGCGGTGCTGGCGAAGGAGAATACAAACTTAGCGTAACTGCTGTAGATTACCTTGCTCAGTCAAAAACTTCAGACGTAACTTTCTACTATGACGCTACAGGACCAGTTCTTAATGTTTCAATTTCAGATGACTTTGATTCGATCGGAACAAAAACAGTAAACGGCACTGCTTACACAGTATATTCCTCTTCTTCAATTCCACTTGTTGCAACTGTAACAGACGACGTTTCTGGCGTTTCTAGCGTTGTTGCAAATTCAAGCACAAACTTTACTAAAAATGCTGATGGTTCTTAT
>CAZXCR010000230.1:0-3756 GCA_964639315.1 uncultured Treponema sp.
TTCTTATCAAAAAAAATCCGCGAGTTACTAAAAAGTCAATTTCTTAACAAAATAATTCCGTATCAGTTTTTCAACAATTCTGTTACCTTTTTGATAAAGGTGATTTTTTGTAGGTTGAATTTATAGCAACCACAAGTTGCTAACGAGTTTTGCAAGCGAAACTCGTAGTCTTCTTGATAAGAATTGTTTTCTTAATGCCCAAAGAAAGCCAAACTTAGCCCGCTATAGAGGCCCGAAGTTCCGGCGCGAAGCGCCGGTTACTGATATGATTTGCAGTTAAAAAGAATCAATTTCTTAGCAACAAAAATCTGCGAGTTTTCGCAAGAAAACTCGTGAAGCAACCGTAAGGTTGCGACGAACAGCGGGATTCCTGAAAAAATTTGCAGACGAGCGCACAGTGTACGCGAGAATAAAAATTTGTGGCAGAAAGAAGAATTTGCTCCAATTAAGTAAAAATTGCAAAAAGTCGAATTTTAACCTAGTAAAGTTTTTCAAATTCTGATTTTTCGAGTGGTTTGGAAAATAAATAGCCTTGGATTGAAT
This sequence comes from uncultured Treponema sp., assembly GCA_964639315.1. Classification (GTDB taxonomy): domain Bacteria; phylum Spirochaetota; class Spirochaetia; order Treponematales; family Treponemataceae; genus Treponema_D. Next base: position 544 of record CAZXCR010000230.1, read on the forward strand.
CGCAGGAAGTGGTTTTTAAAAATTCAAACTGACTTTCTTTTTCAACGCCTTCTGCTACAACGTGAAGCCCTGATTCGCTTGCGTAAGAAATTGTGTGGCGCAGAAGACTTTCGCCGTTTTTGGTTCCGATGAAGTCTATAAGAGATTTGTCGAGTTTTATTGTGTCAAATTTTAAAATCTGCAGGCTCGAAAGGGATGAAAAGCCAACTCCAAAGTCATCCATATGAAGAAGAAATCCATATTTGTTAAAAGGGTCTGCAAAACTTTTTATTTTTGTACTTGAAATTGCGGCACTTTCTGTTATTTCGATTGGAATCAGTTCTTTTGGGACTTTAAATTTTTCTACGATGTTTATGTATTTTGGCACAACTTTTTCATTGTACATTGAAGTTCTTGAAATATTTATTGAAATTGGAATGACTGAAAGTCCTTTTTTTAACCTTTCGCTCTGGTACTTGCACACTGAAACGAAAACATATTCATCAAGTTTTTTTATGAGTCCGTCCCGCTCAAAAAGAGGAATAAAATCTGCTGGCGGAATTAAATTTCCGTTTGAATCTCTCCATCTTATGAGGGCTTCTGCACCGTTTATTTTTTTGTCTTTTATACTGTATTTTGGCTGAAACCAAATTTCAAAGGCGTTTTGTTCGATTGAAATATTAAAGCTTTCTTCCATTTTTGTATTATTCTGTTGCTGCAAATGTACTGTTTCATCATAAAAAATAACGTCCTGATTGTAGTTGTTTTTGATTGAAGCAAGTGCGTCAAGGCAGCGGTCAACTGCTATGGAAAGCGGAAGATTTCTATCAATATTTTTGTAAACAGCAAATTTTGTTGCAACGTTCAAATTTGAAGGAAGTCCTTCAACAAATTTTTGAGTATTTTCTAAAAGCCGCTCATCTTCCAAAAGTAAATTGTAGGGAGCAAGATTTGCAAAAATTCCGTCGCGAATTCTTGCAATAATCATATTTTTTTTTGCGTACTGCTGAAGTTTTGTTCCAATGTGCGAAATTATTTGTCGCCCCGCTGTTTCTCCGTATTGGTCAGTAAGGGAATGAAGATTGTTTACTGTAGAAAGTATAAGGCAGTAGGAAATATCATTATTTTTCTTTAAAGCTTCTTCTCCGTGGTGATAAAAAGCTTCCTTTGTAAAAAGATTTGTAAGGTCATCAAATTCTGCTTTTGAAAGGGTAGTGGTTCTTTCTTTTAATGAAATTATGTTTGAAAGACGGAGTTTTAAAATCTGCGGATTGTAAGGCTTTTCTATAAAGTCCTGCGCGCCCATTTCAAGACATTTTTCTTCGTCTTTGCGACTGGCAGTCGTTATAATTACCGGAATCACTGAAAGAATAGAATCTTGCTTGATTTTTTTTAAGAATTCAAATCCGTTTATAATCGGCATATAAAGGTCAAGAATGATTGCGCTAATTTCCCTGTAATGGTCAGCAATAATTTCAAGCCCTTCAAGACCATTTTTTGCTTCAATGAGTTTATAGTCGTCTTTTAGAGTATTTTTTAGAATCTCCAGATTGTGAAGGTTGTCTTCAATAATTAAAATCTTCTTTTTTCGTTTTTTTGAATTTAATTTAATAATATTTTGATCTTCTGTAAGAAGTTCTGGTTTAGAAGAAGATTCATTTTCGTCTGTAAGTTCCTGGAAAAAAGCAAAGGCCACAAGATGACCGTTTTGACTTATAAAAGGCGTTATTTCGAGACTCATCTTGTGAAATTTTGTACTTTCTGCATCTGATTTTCTGCGGTAAATAAGGCGCACGCTTTGGCAGTTATTTTCTTTAAAGACTTTTTTTAGATTTTCTATGTCACAGAAATTTTTAAAATCTTCTTTATCGTCTTCGTGGAGAACAGAGGAATTTACAAAATAATTGATTCTTTCGCTAAGTTTTTTTGATAGCACATAGGACGTAAAAACATCAAGGCTGTACTTGCTTGTTCTGAGAACGGAATATCTGTCGTCTGTAAAATCCACATATAAAATTGTCTGATAATGAATTAGTGCAAGTCTTTGTAATGCGGAATAAATGATATTGTCAGAAAGTTCCACAAAAAACCTCTAGAAATTTTACTAAGCCAAAATTCGAGTTGGTGTAAGCTTCGCAAATGCCTTTTGCTGATAAATTATTTTGTTAAAAAACAGATTTTTTCTTAACAAAAATTTTATCAGTAACAGGGGCAGCTAGCGCTTAGTTGATTAATTGCGATGCTCGGAATTTGCCTTACTATGTCAAAATCCTAAAACTTAAAAAAATCTTAAAAAAAACAAGATACTATCCTTTTAGTATAAAATAGATTTTTCAAAATGCAAATTTTATTAGGTGCAAATTTTTTGTTTTGGAGCAAATTTTTTTGTTACACAGCGGGCGCAGTGCGTTCTGGGCGGGGATTTTTCTTAGCAAAGAAAAGTGCAGGGCGGCAAACAAAATTTTTAGTTTACAAAAAAATTCTGACATTACACGTGGCGCGCGTTCTTGCAGAAAAGTTTTTTTTGCTAAGAAAAGTTACAGGGCATAAGGAAACGTTTTGTTGGTAGCAGGCGCGCGCGGTTACTGATAAAATTCCTTGTTCCGCAAGAATTTATTTCTTACCAAAAAAATCTTACAGCCTTCTACTCATTTTTGTAAGAATCAAGAAAATCGCGGGAAAGGCGGTTGCTTACAGTTTGTCTTGTTAGAAGAGTTTCCTTTGCACAGGCAAGTCCGTAGTGAATGCACTGTTTTACGTTCTTTTTTTCAAGAAATCCCATCAGAAAACCGGAAGCAAAAGCGTCTCCTGCACCAATCGTGTCTACAATGTGATTTGGAGTGTAAGGCGGTTCAATCCAGGTTTCATCTTCTATTCTTACCATAACGCCGCGCTCACCAAACGTTATAATAAAGTTCTTGTAACCGGCATTTTTCATTTTGTTGGAAGTTTGAAGGTCTGGAAGCGGAGTTTCGCCTAAAATTGCTTCAGCTTCAAATTCATTGCAGGCAAAAAGATTCATAAGAGGCGCCCATTCAATAGTTTTTTTTGCTAAGTCTGGGGCAGTTGCATTCTGGAAAATAAAAATATTAGGATTTTGTTTTTTTAGCGAATAAATGTCATTTAAAGTTTCTGACTTTATGTTCGAATCCATTACAAAAGTTGAAATTTTCTCTTTTTCAATAAAATTTTTAGCGTCATCGTCAAGTTCAATTTCATTAAGAATTTTCGTAG
>CAZXCR010000231.1:0-3724 GCA_964639315.1 uncultured Treponema sp.
AGTTAACAAACAAAATTTTTTTGCCAAAGAAAGTCTCCTTGTACCTACGCGCACGTGGCGTGTACTCGCAGAAAAATTCTTTCTTAACAAACAAAATTTTCTGCGAAAAGAAAATCTCCTGGTAAATCGCGCGACAAAAGCGCGCGCTGTACTTGTAGAAAAACTTCTTCTTAACAAACAAATTTTTCTGCGAAAAAAATCTTCTGGTAACCACGCACAAAATATGCGCTGGTTACCAAAAAAATTTCCTGTCCCTCAAAAATCAATTTCTTAGCAAAAAAAATTCCACGAGTTCCGCCATCTCATCACCCCTGCATCTTCATCTTACCGAAATTTTGCCTACTTAAAAAAAATTGCGTTAGTCATATTATTTTGTTAAAATAAAGAAAATTTTGTAAAAAGAAAAAGGAAAACTTATGAATTCGGAAATTTATGATTTTTTTAAGAGACACGGCTATGAAAATATTTTTGATCCGCTTTCCTACATTGAGCAGACTGCAGAAAAAATAATGTCTGATATGGAAAACGGACTTATGAGAAAAGGCGCTTCTCAGAATATGATTTTAACCCACGTAAATCCGCCAAAAGAAAAAATTGCGAACGAAACTGTAATTGTAATAGATGCCGGTGGAACAAATTTCCGCTCCTGTCTTGTAAGTTTTGATGAAAATTCTGATTCTTCAATTTCCTGTCTGCAAAAAACAAAAATGCCTGGAACTGAAAAAGAACTTTCTAAAAAAGAGTTTTTTGATCAGATTTCAGAAAATCTTGAGCATTTAAAAGATAAGGCTTCTAAAATTGGCTTTTGCTTTTCTTATCCAATGGAAATTACTGAAGACGGAGATGGAATTTTAAGTGCTTTTGGAAAAGAAGTTAAGGCACCGCAAGTTGTGGGTTCTTATATTGGCAGGGAACTTTTGGCTTCCCTAAAAGAACACGGCTGGAAAAACAATTTAAAAGTTTCAATGATTAATGATACTGTTGCCTGTCTTCTTGCGGGGGCTGCAGCTTCAAAAAAGAGCAAAAAATATTCATCTTACATAGGATTTATTCTTGGAACGGGACTCAATTCAGCTTACATACAAGCTGTACAAGAAAAATATCCTGGAATGCAAAAAGATCAGATTGTTGTATGCGAAAGCGGCAGATTCTGCGGGGCGCCTTCTTTGGATTTTGACATTTCCCTTGACAAAAAAAGCGACAAGCCACAAACCGCACTTATGGAAAAAAAGTGTTCTGGCGCCTATCTTGGAAGCGTTTGCCTCGAAGCATTAAAATCAGCAGCAAATGAAGGAATTTTTTCAAAAAATGTAGCAGAAAAAATCCTTCAAATCCAAAAAATTTCATTAAAAGACACAGATGCTTTTTTAAATTTTCCGTACTCGACCGAAGGCGTTCTTGGAGAAGTTTTATCATCATCAGCACTTCCAGAAGATTTTACTGCGGTTTACGAAATTCTTGATGTTCTTATGGACAGAGCCGCACGTCTTTCTACTGCAATTTTGTATGCTAATATAGTAAAGTGCGGGAAGGGTAAAAATCCTATTGAACCGGTTTGCATTCTTTGTAACGGAACAACTTTCTACAAAACTTTTAAAGTTCAGCAGAGAATAAACGCTTATCTTGAGGCAATTTTGCTTCCTTTGGGGCTTTATTTTGAAACTTTAGAAATTGAAAACGACATTACCCTTGGAACAGCAATTTCCGGGGCGTTAAAAACTTGACGATGCAATAAAAAAGTATAAAATATTAAAAAGATATGGCTAGGGCAAAAAATTTAATAAAATCGCTTACACTTTTACTTTTAATAATAATTCTGGTTCTCTTCGGGCTTATTTGGTTTGATTTTCTTGGCGTGATTCAGGCAAAATCAATCCTTGCACCAGTTTATAAAGTTCTGCATTTACAGCCGCAAACTTCAACTTCGGCTTCTTCCCCAAAAAATCTTGTTGAAGCGGATTTAGATAACGATCGCTTTGCAAAAAGACTTGAAGCTCTTGACGCACGCACAGAAGAACTTGATAAGCGCGAAGTCGATATAAAAACTCAGGAAGATAACAACGCCCAAATTGCCCTTGAACTCGAAGATAAAGAAAAAGTTCAGGAAGAAAGAGAAAAAACATTTAATAATTTAGTAAAAAAATACGATGATAGAAGTAAGAACATCGAACAGATTGTGCAGAACCTTAACGGAATGCAACCAGCTGCCGCAGTGAACATACTTCTAGCAATGGACGATCAGGATGTAATAGACATTCTGCGTAAAAATGAAGAACTGGCACAGGAAAGCGGAAGCACTTCGTTAACTGCATATTGGCTTTCGCTTATGCCGTCAGATCGCGCTGCTGAAATTCAGCGTAAAATGGCAAATAAGCCTCTTTCTATTGACTAAAAATAGTTAGAAAAAAAAGCCTGCTGTCCGATAAAAATTGGAGGTCTTATGCAGGCTTTGAATGTAAAACTTACTTCTTCTGAGCAAAACAAAAATATTTCTCTTTCAAAGAATTCCGCAAAAACATTCCGCAATAAAGCTTCTGCTTCTAAATTTGAAAAACTGCTTCATTCTCAAAACGAAATAAAATTTTCTAAAAATTCATCAGAAAAAGAAGATAATTTCAAACTTGAAAATCAAAAAGAAACAGCGGCGAAAAAAAATACTTCTCTTGAAGATTCAAAAATTAGTCAGGAAAATAAAAAAGTACAAAAAAAGTCAGATTTTAATGACGAGAAATCTTTTGTAAACAGTGAAACTTTGCCTGAAGAAAAGTCACAAAACGAAATTTTTAGTAAAAATCAAATTGTTTCAAATCCAGAAGAAAATTTAACTGCTGATTTTAATCAGAATCAAACTTCAGAAATTTTACCAGAAAATCTTTCTTCAGAAACCTTAATTTCTTCCCAGCAGATTTCGTATCTTACGCAAAAAAGCACTAAGGAAAGCGACTTTGACGCCTTAATTGAAAATGCAAGCGAATATGTGCCTGAAGTTTCGGATTCTTACATTCTTGCGCGGGCACAGAATTTGAGTGTTGAAGACCCAGATGAATTTTTAAAAATGGCAAATTTGTCGCAGTCAAGGTCAGCAGCAAAAAGTGAAAAACCAGACTTTTCTTTTTTTGATAATTTAAATGATTCATCAGAAAATAATGCCGGTGATTTTCAAAATGCAGATTTCTTAAATCAAGATGAAAAAAGTTTTTTTACATTAAAACTTAATGATTCAAAGGGTTCTAAAAATCAGCTTTTTGGAGTAAAGGACGAGCGTTCTTTTGAAGAAAAATTAAAGGGACTTTTAGAAAAATCTGAAGGTTCAGAAAAAAAGTCTCTGGATTTTACGCTTAGCATAAACGATGGTTTTAAGGGCAATCCTGCTTCTCTAAATGCGTCTAAAGATGGTGCGGCTGGTGCGAATTTTCAGCAGTTACTTTCTCAGTCTGTGAGCGAACACGTTGGCGATTTTGCAAAAGCCGGAACAATTATTTTAAAAGACAATAATCAGGGTGAAATCAATATGAATCTTCATCCTGAAAATTTAGGAAATGTTAAACTTTCACTTCGAGTTTCCGATAAAATTATTACGGGGCAAATTTTAGTCCACAGTAAAGAAGCACTGGAAGCTTTTAGGCAGAATCTTGAGTCTATGAAGCAGTCTTTTATTGCAAATGGATTTGAAGATGCAAACTTAAATCTTGTTATGGAAGATTTTAGCAGTTCTTCAGGAGCG
>CAZXCR010000232.1:0-3713 GCA_964639315.1 uncultured Treponema sp.
AAACTCGCAGATTTTTTGTTAAGAGAGGAATTTTTTATTAAAGCGAAAATTTTGTCAGTAACAGCCGGAACAAAAAAAAATTCCCTAAAATATAAAAAAAATTGCTCCAAATAAATATAAAACTATAAAACTTACCAAAACTCGAATTTTGACCTTTTATTATCCTACATCTTTTTGTAAATTTTATTTAAACTCGAATTTTAACCCATTAAGTGAAAATTTCATTTGTAACTCGTAAAAAAAAATATTTTGACTGATAGCAAAACTATCATATATAATTGTGGAAATAGATTAGTGGCTAAACTTGCTGTGGGCTTTTTTGCCGCAGTTTTATCAGGAGAGTTTTTATGGAAAACAACAAATCATCTGATGTTATTGAAAATGTCAGTGCAGACCTTTACGACGGTAAACCTGTAAGAAAGAACATTCTTGCTCTTGGACAAAAAATCACGGACCGTCTGGGACGCAAAATTACGGAACACGATCCTGAATACTGGGGCCTAAATGAAATTGTAACTGATGAAATGGCAGAAGTCGCCCTTAAAATGGACGTACGAAAACCTTTAACTCTTGCTCAGATTGTTAAAAAAACTGGCAAAGATGCAGCTTATCTTGAAGATCTTCTTTTTAAAATGGCTACGGCTGGTCTTATTGAATATAACTGGGAAAATCCTGCACACGAAAAACAGTACATTCTTCCAATGTTTGTGCCTGGTTCTGCTGAATTTACAAATATGAATCAAAAGCAGCTTGAAGAACATCCAAAAGTGGGTCGCTTTTTTGAACGTATGGCTTTTGAACCGCTTGAAAAAATTACTGCAATGGTTCCTCAGGGTGGCGCCGGAATTGGTATGCACGTTATTCCTGTTGAAAAGGCCATTGAAGCTGAAAATAAAAGTGTGAGTGTAGAACATATTTCGCACTGGCTTGATAAATATGACGGAAAATATGCTGCTTCTCCGTGTTCTTGCCGTTTGAGTCGCCGCACTTACGATGAAGGTTGTGCTGATGATCCAGAAGATTGGTGTATTGGCGTTGGTGATATGGCAGATTATCTTGTTGAAACAAAGAGAGGCCATTACATTGACCGTGAAAAAGTGATGGAAATTCTAAAACGCGCCGAAGATAACGGATTCGTTCATCAGATTACAAATATTGACGGTGAAAACAAAATTTTTGCAATTTGCAACTGTAATGTAAATGTTTGCTATGCTTTAAGAACATCACTTTTGTTCAACACACCTAATCTTTCGCGTTCAGCATACGTTGCCCGTGTTACTCCTGAAAAATGTGTTGCGTGTGGAAAATGCGTGGAATTTTGTCCGGCGGGTGCTGCAAAACTTGGTCAGAAACTTTGCACTAAAGACGGTCCTGTAAAGTACCCTCAGCACGTTCTGCCTGATGCAGTAAAATGGGGTCCTGAAAAATGGGACATCAACTACCGCGACACAAACAGAATCAACTGTTACGATACTGGAACTGCACCTTGTAAAACTGCGTGCCCAGCTCATGTAAGCGTTCAGGGTTATTTAAGAATGGCAAGCGAAGGTCGCTACACAGAAGCTCTTGCTCTCATCAAAAAAGACAATCCGTTCCCTGCAGTATGCGGAAGAATTTGTAACAAACGCTGCGAAAGTGCGTGTACCAGAGGCACAATTGACGAAGCGGTTTCAATTGACGAAGTAAAAAAATTCATTGCACAAAAAGATTTGGATTCATCAGTGCGCTACATTCCTCAGCCTGTAATTCCTTCTAATCGTGGCGGTTTTTCTGAAAAAATTGCAATAATTGGAGCGGGACCTGCTGGTCTTTCTTGTGCATTCTATTTGGCTGAAAAAGGCTACAAACCTGTTGTTTTTGAAAAAAATGCTATGCCGGGCGGTATGCTTGTTTACGGAATTCCGTCTTTCAAACTTGAAAAAGACGTTGTTGCTGCCGAAATTGACGTTCTTAAGGCGATGGGCGTTGAAATTAAATGCGGAATTGAAGTTGGCAAAGACATTAGCCTTGATGAATTAAGAAGTCAGGGATTCAAAGCCTTCTACATTGCAATCGGTTGCCAGGGGTCAAGAAAAGCTGGTGTTCCGGGAGAAGATGCTCCTAACGTAATAAGTGCAGTAGATTTCTTAAAAAGCGTTGCAGACAATCACAATTATAAAGTAAGCGGAAAAACTGTGGTTATTGGAGGCGGAAATGTTGCAATCGACGTAAGCCGTACTGCCGACCGCTGCGGTTCTTCTCAGGTACTGCAGTTCTGTTTGGAACAGCGCAACGAAATGCCTGCCACTGTGGAAGAAATTCAAGAAGCCGAAGAAGAAGGCGTTAAAATCAGCTGCGGATGGGGTCCGAAAGAAATTCTTACAAAAGACGGAAAAGCGTATGCGGTTGTTTTCAAAAAATGCACTTCAGTAAAAAATGCAGAAGGTCGATTTGCCCCTGAATATGATGAAAACGAAACTATGACCGTAGAATGCGACAATGTGTTCCTTTCAATTGGTCAGGCTATTGACTGGGGAAAGTTGCTTGACGGTTCCAAAGTGGAATTCTGGCACGGAAATTTCCCTGTAGCAGACGCGGTAACTTATCAAACTGCCCAAAGTGATATTTTTGTAGGCGGCGACGTTTACACAGGCCCGAAATTTGCAATCGACGCAATTGCTGCCGGTAAAAAAGCTGCCGTTTCGCTGCATCGCTATGTTCAGCCACATTCAACCTTAACAATTGGCCGCGACAAAAGAGAATTTATTGAACTTGATAAATCAAACCTTGCACCAATTGAAGGTTACGACAACACACCGCGTCAGGTTCCGGGCAAAAAAGCTGCTTCAAAAGACTTTTCTGAAAGCAAAATCACCTTTACTGAAGAACAGATTAAGAAGGAAACTGCACGTTGTCTTAGCTGCGGTGCTTCTGTAGTTGATACAAATCACTGTGTTGGTTGCGGAATTTGCACCACAAAGTGTCAGTTTGATGCAATTCATCTTTACAGAGAAAATCCGGGCTGTTCAAAGATGATTAAGAGTGAAGACAAAATGAAAGCGATTCTGCCTTATATGCTTAAACGTGAAATCAAAATTAAATTTCACAAAGCGCCTAAAAACAAATAAAAATGCACGAACTTGGAATTGTTTTTCATGTAATAAAGAGACTTGAGGATTTGGGACGCGAACAAAAGCTTACGCAAATAAACAGCGTTACCCTTGAATTAGGCGAAGTTTGTGGCGTTCTTGAAGACTATCTTTTTGACGGCTGGAAGTGGGCGGTAAAAAAATCTGAACTACTAAAAAATTCAGTTTTAAAAACGCAGACCATTCCAGCAGTAACCTTCTGCAACTCGTGTGGCAAAACTTACGAAACCGTAAAATATGGTCGCACGTGCCCTTTCTGCAAAAGCGAAGAAACCGTACTGCAAAAAGGAAACGAAATGAACATAAAGGAAATTGAAGCGTTTTAAGATTTTTGTTGGGTGATGGGTTTTGTTAGACAAGAAATTTTTTTGGTTAACCGACGCACGCGGTTACTGAGGGAATTTTTTTTGTTAAACAAGAAATTTCATTTGTAACCGGCGCGCGCTGATTACCAGCGAAATTCTTTGTTTACTAAGAATCCCTTGCTTAACAAAAAGCCCGCGAGTTTGTCGCCTGCGACAAACTCGCGGGCAAGCGTAAGCTTGCGATTTAACTCGCGGGCGTGTAATGTCGGAGATTTTCTTG
>CAZXCR010000233.1:0-3686 GCA_964639315.1 uncultured Treponema sp.
AATTTGCAAGAATATCTTGGAATGAAAACTGTTGTCGATTTAACTTCTGAAAAAGAACTCAAAAAAATACAGGCACAAACCCAAAGTATTGCATATGACGAAAGGACATCAATCGAAATAGGAAAAATTACAGCTGCAAAGTTTGCAGTTTTTGTAAAAATCAGGAAGACTGGCTCGGGTTACACTGTGAGCGCGGATTTTACTGACCTTACGACTGGCGAACAGTTTGCGAGTGTAACAAGTAAGGAATATTCAAAGGCGGAATATCTTTACGGCTCTACTGGTGCGGTTGACGAACTTACACTAAAAATTGCAGAAAAATTAAATATACGTCTTTCTGATTTGAATAAAAACTTACTTGCAAGTGGTTCTGCAAGTTTCAGCATTGATGACCAGCTTGCCCTTGCAAGACAGAATGAAGCACAGTTCAACAAAATGATGAGCGAGTATGACTCAGAACTTTCAAAATTAATGACAAGTAATGATATAAACGCCGTTCAGAACAAAAAACGAATTGAAGCAGAAAAAGCACTTTTACAGGAAAAACAAAATGCAGAAAAGAAACGCCAGCAGGAACTTGCCGCACAAAAAGCCCGTGCCGCAGAAGATGAAAAACTTGAAAACGAACGAAGTATCGCATTAAAAACTCAGCGAGATAAGATGGCAAAAGATGCGGCTGCAAAAGCGGCTGAAGTGAGAAAATTAAAAACAGAAAAACAGGGCGTTTTGGCTTTTATAACCACTCTTGAAAGTAAGAAAAAAGCTTTGGTAGAAATTCGTCAGGACGTTGAAAAACGTAGTATAGAACTTCACAATCAGATGAAAACTGATGAAGTAGAGCAGGCATTAAAAATTTTAGAAGCGAATTGGTCAACTGTAGAACTTAAAGATGGAAAACCGACAGATGCTTCTAAACAGCGAAGGGCGAACAAAGTTCGTGCTAACTATGATGCTTTGTTTTTTAAATTTACTGCAGACTGCGAAAGTGTAAAACAAGCAACAATGGCACAGCAGACTGGACTTTTACAAAGTATAGATGAAGATTATAAAAAACTTGCGGCGGTAAAAACTGTAAGTAGCATGGGGAATGAGTTAAAAGTAAGTTATGGAACTTATGATGGCGATAAGTATGGCTGGAATGCATATCTTTCGTTGTATTCGGATGGAATTTTGCTTTTCCAGGATACTTTTATCTTAAAATATGAAGCCATTGCAGGTAAGCCTGCCCCAAATATGTCAACTGCAACCGACAAAGAATTTGACGAGTATATGAACAACACTGATATGTATACGTCTCTTTTAGTTCGTGGTGACCCTATTTTGTATTTTGAACTGGATTACAACGTTATACCAGGTGCAAAAAAAGATCCAAGTACATATACGTTCTATTTTACAAAGGTTCGTGCAATAAATACCGTTAGCGGAAAACTTATGCAAACAAGTAGTCTAAATGAAAAACTTGTACGCACGATGAAGCCCGAGCAGGATTTACGAGAGATTGAAGGCATTATGCTAAAAGAAAAAAAAGATTGTGAGGCCGATAAAAGAAAGTTTGAAGAAGAAAAAAGAAAATTTGAACAAAAACAAAGGGGAATTGAATGGATAAAAAATAACTTTGTTTCTATTCCAGGTAAAGATTATTTAATGCAAAAAACGGAAGTAACACAAAAATTATATAGAGAAGTGATGGGAGTAAATCCAAGCTATTACATTTGGATAGGTGATAGTTTACCTGTAAATTCTGTAACTTTGTATGATGTAATTTATTTTTGTAATAAGTTGAGTAAAAAATGGGAGTTAGAACCAGTTTATTCAGTTGATGGAGAAACGGATGTTACAAAATGGAATTACAAACCTAATGAAAATCATCGTGTAAAAAATATTCAAAGAGGAAATATTAATCAAAATCTAGAAGCAAACGGTTTTAGACTTCCAACTCAAGAAGAATGGTATTATGCAGCTAAAGGGGGTGAAAATTATAAATATGCTGGCAGTGATAATTTTAAAGATGTAGGGTGGTTGTATAATGCTGAGGATTGGGTACAGCAGCATATAAGAGCAGTAGCACAAAAGAAGCCAAATGGTTATGGCTTGTATGATATGTCAGGTAACGTTTCTGAAATGGCATGGGATTTTGGCTATGGTTTGCATTACTTAGGTGGTAATATCAACAGCGAGGCCAGTTTTTTGCACTTAGAGCCTAATTCGCCCGATCGGAATCTTACGTTTGGATATTATAGTGATAATATGGGCTTTCGTACAGTTTGCCCCTCTTCTTTTTCATCTGTTTTAATGGCATTTAGTGAATATGATTATTTGTTAAAAAAGTATAGGGAGATGTCATTAAAAAAAGAATTTGTAGCGAAAAAAATGTTAGGAAGTTTTGTATGCATTCCTGGTAAAACGTATTCCATTATGCCGACGGAAATGACAAAAGAAGTGTATAAGTTAATTATGGATGAAAAATCAAGTAGATTCTTCGAAAAAGATAAACCTGTTGGAATGGTAAGTTGGTATGATGCAATTTATTTTTGTAATAAATTAAGTGAAGAAGCTGATTTGGAACCTGTATATTCCGTAAATGGAGAAACTGATGTTTTAAAATGGGGATATACTCCTCATCAAGAAAAGTCAATAAAAGGTGAAATAGAACAAGATATAAACGCTTCTGGTTTTAGACTACCAACAGTGGAAGAATGGCAATATGCTGCAAAAGGCGGACAGAATTATATTTACAGTGGTAGTGATGATCTTGATTTAGTAGGATGGTATATTGATAACTTTTACGGAATTGAAGAATCTGTCGCACAGAAAAAGCCTAATGCCTACGGCTTATACGATATGAGTGGAAATGTTTTAGAGTGGTGTTGGGATTTAGATTCAAACGGTAAATGCCGTTATGTCTGTGGTGGCTGTTGTCTTAGTTTTAATACCGATTGTACGGTAGATAGCAAGTTTAGTGCTAAACCCGACAAACAAATCAGTTTCGTTGGCTTTCGCCTTGTCCGCTCTACTGGTAATTAATAGGCTGAATTTCGAGTTTAAATAAAATTTACAAAAAGATGTAGGAAAATAAAAGACCCGGTGGTTGAGCCTGTCGAAACCACCATCTGTAAGTAAGTCGCTTGATTTCGACAGGCTCAATCGGCGCTTAAATGATTAATTGCAAAAAACTCGAATTTTGACCTAATAAGTACTGTTCCAAATTAATTTTGGAATGCTTTGTTACTAAAGACGGTATAAACTTTTTATTTTGTGCCGTCTTTTTTAATATTCCCCGCTTAAAAGAAAATCTGCTATGTGCATTATTTTTATTTCCTCGTAATTTCCGTCTGAAAAATCATCTGTTGTTAAAAGATATTTTGGGTAATTGTCGTGAAGTTCTAAAAACCGGATGTATTCTTTTTTTTCGGTTTCATCTGAAGAAACTTTTTGTGTTACCTTAATGTAAATGCGGTTTCCCTGTTTTTCGGCAACAAAGTCAATTTCTCCACCCTTAGTTTTTCCAATGTAAACGGAATATCCGCGTTGGCAAAGTTCAAGGTAAACTATATTTTCCAGGCTGGAAGCAACAAAATCGCTTTTGTAGCCTAGTACGCTGTAGCGAAGGGCAGTGTCTGCAAGGTAAAAGTTTTCCTGAGTTTTTAGGATTTCTTTTCCAGCTAAGTCATAGCGTGAACAGCGGT
>CAZXCR010000234.1:0-3672 GCA_964639315.1 uncultured Treponema sp.
AAACCACCATCTGTAAGTAAGTCGCTTGATTTCGACTCTCTCAATCGGCGCTAAAATGATTAATTGCAAAAAACTCGAATTTTGGCCTACTAATAAAATTTTCAGTTAAGAAAAAATTTATTTTTTAACAAAAAAAATCTCCTCGCAGTTTACAAAAGTTCCTTTTCCAGCTGCTCAACAATTTCCTTAAAATTATCAAGAGCCGCCTGAACTGGCGCAGAACTTTCCATATCAACTCCGGCAACCCGCAAACTTTCAATTGGATAGCGCGAACCGCCGCTCTTCAAGAACTTAAAGTAATCTTCTTTTTCCTGCTCGCCCCCTTCGCAAACCCGCTTAGCAAGTGCCAAAGCCGCAGAAATTCCAGTTGAATATTTGTAAACATAAAACGCAGTATAAAAATGAGGAATTCTAAGCCCTTCCATATCGCTTGACTTTTCAAATTTCATTTCAGGACCAAAGTAAAGTTCAAGAAGCTTTCTGTAAATTCCGCGGATAGTATCTGTACTCAAAGGTTCGCCATTTTCTACAAGTTCGTGGCACTTAAGTTCAAATTCCGCAAACATCGTCTGGCGATGCAAAGTTGCCAAAATATCGCTCGCACGCATCGAAAGCAGGTAAAGCCGCATTTCCTTAGACTTTGCATTTTTCAGCAAATATCTGAACACAAGTTCCTCGTTAAAAGTTGACGCAACTTCCGCTTCAAAAATTGTGTATTCATAGCTCATAAACGGATTGTTACGAACAGAATACCACGAATGCATAGAATGTCCGCCTTCGTGAGCCATTGTGTAAAGGTCGCGCAAAGAAGTGTCTTTGTAATTTAACAAAATGTACGGATATCCATCGTAGCAGCCCGAAGAAAACGCTCCAGAATTTTTTCCCTTATTTTCAAATCTGTCAGCCCAGCCATTCAAAAGTCCGTTGCACAAAGTATCAGTGTATTCTTTTCCAAGAACGCCAAGCGCAGCCCTTACAACTTCAACTGACTCTTCGTAAGAAATTTTTGATTCAGCCTTTTTTACAAGCGGAACGTAAACATCCCAATGCCTAAGTTCATCAAGACCCAAAACTTTTTTTCGCAGACTGTAGTATCTGTGCAGCACATCAAGATTTTTGTGTACAGTTTCAATCAAATTTTTGTAAACGCTCACCGGAACCTTGTCGCCAAACAAAGCCGCTTCCAAAGAAGAATTGTAGCCCCTCGCCCTCGCAACAAAAACATCATTATTTACAGAACCGGAATAAAGCGAAGCAAGAGTATTTGCGTGACCTTCAAAAACCGAATAAAATTTTTTGTAAGCCTCTTCCCTCACCTTCCTGTTGTGATTTTCCTCAAGAATCGACCACGTGCTGTGCGTAAGCGGAATTTCTTTACCGTCAACATTCACGCTACCAAAATTCAGGTCAACATCATTAAGCAAAGAAAAAACATTCGAAGCAGTTTGACCCGAAACCGACTGCAACGCCATAATCCGCTCTTCTTTTTCAGTCAAAATGTGCGACTTTACGTGCAAAGCCTTGCGAATATAAACGCGATACGGAGCAAATTTTTCGTCCTCAAGCCATTCATTTATTTTTTCATCAGGAATAGAAAGTAGTTCCGGCGTAAAAAAACTCGTTTCCGACTGCGACTGCGTGTAAACCATCATAACCCGATTAATTTTTTCTTGCGCACTGGAATCGCTTTGGTCAGCTTCGTTCACAAGACTCGCATAATGATAAACTTTTTCAATCTTGCGATCCAAAGCCTCATCCGCCTTAAGCGAATCAAAAAAAGTCATTTTATTTTCAGCAAGCCTGCCCTTAAAATCAGCAAGTTTTTTCGTAAGAGCGGGAATTTCAGCCAAATCAGCTTCCCATTCCGCGTCCGAAGCATAAAGCTTAGTCAAATCCCATTTGTATTCTTCAGGGACGTCTTTTCTTAAAGGAATATTTTCGTTAGCCATACCGCAATTTTAGCACAATTCATAGCAATGTTAAACTAAACTAACTTTCTTTTTTTTATTTTGGAGCACGTCCAAATGGATAACAGGCTTTCCAGGGCTCCGCTTTTCGCTCCGGTGCTCCGCACGCGCTATTGTGTTTTCTAAGTCACATTTTAGGCGTTGAGAAAGTAAATGTTTGTAAAGAGGTCCTGCGAGTTTTCGAAGAAAACTCGACGAGTAAAATGCCTTTGGCATTTTACTCACCTATCCTGGCTAGGTTTTACTTTTCAAGAATTTTTTTTGTAGTTAAGAGCAAGTTTGTCGCAGCCTTTTTGTTAAGAAATGGATTTTTGAAAGACAGAAAATTTTGTCAGTAACAGGCGGCAGTTTCGCACGGAATCTCAAACAAGAAAATTTATTGTAAACCACCGCACTGCGCCAATTAAGAGTGCTATTGATAGAATTTTTTGTTAAGAAAAAAAAACTTCTACATTACACGAAAATCCTGCGATTCATTCCGCACCGCGCCGATTGAGCCTGTCGAAATCAAGCGACTGTTACAGAATATGATTCCGCATATTCAAATTTCTCTGCAAAAAGAAAACATTTTGCTACAAGTACCCGCACGACTTAGCAATGAACTTTTCTATCTAAAAACAAAAAAACTCCGGTAAAAAATCATTTTTTATAATTTCTTACCAGAGTCGCTATATAAACAGACCCCAGCTTTGCTCGAAAGGTCTGGAAACATAAAAAAAGCTCCTGGCAAAACCAGAAGCTCAATTTATGGAAAGGAGTCTATCGGAATCGAACCGATGCATAAAGGTTTTGCAGACCTGCCCCTTACCACTTGGGTAAGACTCCTTAAGTGCGCATATATTATCAACTAAAAAAAAATGTGTCAAGTTTGTAATGGCATTTTTACCCACAATTTTCAGCGGATTACAAAGGGCATCTCCAAAAATTCTAGCTTTTAGAGTTCCCTAAATTTATTTTAGTGAATTTAAGCGATCTTTTAAAACAATAAAAGCCGCTAAATCTCCGCAAGCACAAATTGCGGTCAGCACAAGGGTTTCCATTCTTACAAGAAAAGGCAAAAGCGTAAGAATAAAAGCGCAAACTAAACTTGCAAGGTACTTTCCGTCTGGCGCCAAATTTTTTAAGCGACTTTCCATTTTTTTATATTCTTCTTCAGAAAATAAATCTTTATTCAGCGGACCGGAATAGTTTAATTTTATACTTTTTTTCAACTTCGCGATTTTTGTAAAATAAACCGCACAAATTGCAAAAAAAATCAAAACTGAAACAATGCAAATGCACAAATCAATGTGATGTAAAATCCATTCAAAAAACTTCATATTTTTCCTATAAAAATTTCCGTGTTGGCAGTAACTAAAGCCATTTTGTTTCGTCATCTAAAAAAAATTCTTCTTTTGAAGCAAAATCGGGATTTTCCTCGCACTCGCTTTTTTGAATTTTACTTTGATTTAAAAAAAATTCCATTGTTTTCTTCGTGGACTCAAATGCAAGATTCAAACTTCCAATTTCTTCTACGCCAGAAACTTTTTTCCAAACAAATTCTGCAACTTCAGATTTTTGCGCCTTAAGTTTTGCGTCGTCGCTAATTCTGGCAGTAAAAAAAAGATCGCAGGTTTTGTATTTCATATTTTTGTATTCATAGGTGTTTGGAAAAGAACAAAGATATTTTAAATAAGCTTAATCACACTTTAATTTAGGCTTTTAT
>CAZXCR010000235.1:0-3637 GCA_964639315.1 uncultured Treponema sp.
AAAGAGTAGGCGGAACTCAAACTATTGAAGTTGACGTGCGTTTTATTGCCGCTACAAATAAAAATCTTGAAGAAGAAGTTGCTTTAGGTCATTTTCGCGAAGATTTGTATTACCGATTGAACGTTGTGCACATTCATGTTCCGCCGCTTCGAGAACGCAAAGAAGATATTCCGCTTTTAATACAGTCGTTTTTAGATGAATTTAACGCCGAAAATAACAAGCATATTAAGGATATTGAATCTCGTGCAAAAACTGCCATGTATAATTACAGTTGGCCTGGAAATATCCGCGAGTTAAGAAATTGTATTGAAAGTGCAGTGGTTATGTGTTCCGGAGATGAAATAAAAATTGAGGATTTGCCGCCGGCAGTTGCAAAAAGTTCAGATTCGGATTCGATTTTAATTCCGTCTGGAATAAGTTTGGAGGAAGCTGAACGCCTTATAATTCTTCAGAATCTTGCATTGAACAGAAACAACAAAAGTAAAACTGCTGACATTTTAAAAATTGGAAGAAAAACCTTGCAGCGCAAACTTCAGGAATACAACCATGAGGATGCGGAAAATGGCGAAGATGTATGAAAAACTTGCAGACCTTTTAAGAGAGACTCTTGAAACTGGAAGCGTAAATGAAGGCGAAAATAAAAGAGTAAATTTTTTTTATATTGACAAAAATCAAAATGAAAAAAATGACTTGGATTCTGATGTAAAAAAAATTCTTGAATCTGAAAAAAATGAAAATTTTGTTTCCAAAGAATTTCCTAAGAAAGAAAATTTAGAAAATTCTGAAAATCTAGAAAATTCTGGCAGCCCAAAGCGCAGTCTTTTTGAAGCACAATTTCTTTCAATGAGCGATGAAGAAAAAAGGGCAGCAAGGCTTCTATCCCTTGAGCTTCCGTTTGATGAAGAAAATTTAAAATCCGCCTACAAAGAAAAATTAAAATATTACCATCCTGACCGCTGGAATAAAAATGAAGTGCTTGCAAAAGTTGCACATAAAAAAACTCAGGAACTTATAAATGCAAATAAAATTCTTTGCTCTTATCTAAAAAAACACAGTCTTTAAAAATGAAAAATCCCTGCAACTACGAAAGTTAAACGCAGATTACAGGGATTTTTTTGTTTGCTTTTAGAATTTTTTATAGCAAACTGTGGCTTTACTTAAATTACAGTTCCGTCTGGAATTATAGCGCCCTTGCGGATTACAATAATTCCATCTGCGCTGTAGAAAAGTCCGTGATCGCCGTTCTCGTACTGTTTTCCGTTTATGTTAATGCAGCAGTTTGCACCAATGCGAGCGTTTTTATCAATAATTGCGCGGTTAATTTTGCAGTTTTTTCCAATTCCAATGTTAGGAATTCCTCGCTTTACATTGTCTTCTTTTGCATCTTCATTTTCGTAGTAATCTGAACCCATCATAACAACGCCGTTTAAATCACTTCCTTCAGAGATGATTGAGCGTACACCGATTACAGAATGCTGCAGGCGTGAATCTGTAATAACGCAGCCTTCACTTGCAAGAGTTGCCGTCATATTAGCATTGTTAATTTTGCTTGGCGGAAGATTTCTCATGTGAGTGTAAATAGGGCTGTCTTCGTCGTAGAAATTGAAATTTGGCACAGGATTTGTAAGATCGATTGTAGCATCATAAAATGAACGTATTGTTCCAATGTCTTCCCAATATCCGTTAAAAATATAACTTGTAACTTTTTTGTTTTTTATTGCCATTGGAATAATTTCTTTGCCGAAGTCGTTAAAATCGTTGTCGAGCATTTCATCCATTGTTTCAGCATTGAAAATATAAATTCCCATTGAAGCCATATATTCAAGAGATGCCGGAAGATTGCCACGGTATTTTTCAGGAATTTTCCAGTCTGAAATGTCAAGTTCAGGAGCTGGCTTTTCCATAAATGCAGTTATATTATTGTTGTCATCAACCTGCATAATTCCAAATCCAGACGCATCCTGGCGGTTTACAGCCTTTGCTGCAATAGAAATATCTGCACCACTTGCAACATGCTGATTAAAGAAGTCGCGCAGGTTCATTCTGTAAAGCTGGTCGCCCGAAAGAATAATGTAGTGAGTTGGATTTTGTCTTCTAAAATGACCAAAATTTTTGCGGACAGCATCAGCGGTTCCTTCGTACCAGCCCGAATGTTCCAAAGTTTGTTCTGCTGCAAGAATTTCTACAAATCCGCGACTAAAACGGTCAAAATTATATGAATTAATAATGTGAAGATGCAGAGACGCAGAATTGAACTGTGTAAGCAAGTAAATTTTCTTAAATCCGTTGTTAATACAATTTGAAATAGGAATATCTACAATTCTATATTTTCCGCCAAAAGGAACTGCCGGTTTACTTCGTTCCTTTGTAAGCGGGTAGAGGCGAGTTCCCTTTCCTCCACCTAAAATAATAGCAAGTACTCTTGGTTCTGTGTTGTTACATGACATCTTGAAGTCCTCCAAAAAAATGATGTTATAATTATAAATCCACTTTTTTCAATTTGCAACTTTTATAAAGGCTTGTCTTGCTCTTCGAATAAAGAGCTGTTTTCTTCTTTGTTTTCTTCTGAATTTGAATCGACTTGTTCCCCACAGTTTTTTAAGAGAAGGGCTTTAAAGTCAGCAAGTGGCATTGGCTTTGCGTAGTAAAATCCTTGTGCAATGTCGCAGCCAATTTTTTTTAGCATATCTGACTGAACCTTTGTTTCAACCCCTTCTGCAACTGTGGTAATTTTCATTTTTTTTGCCATTTCAATTACCGAAGTTATTATTATGGTGCCCTTGGCGTTTACTGGAACGCTCGAAAGAAATTCTTTGTCAAGTTTTATTACATCAGCAGGTACATCTTTTAGCAGATTGAGCGATGAATAGCCTGAACCAAAATCATCAAGCGAAACTGTAAATCCGGCATTTTTTATATCGTTCATAACTTTTACAAGTTTTTTTTGATTGTCGAACATTATGCTTTCTGTAAGTTCAACTTCAATATGATTTTTGCCAATGTTGTGGTTTTGTGCAATTTTCGTCATTTCGCTAATAAGATTTGGATTGTACAGATGGTAGCGCGAAAGATTAAAGGAAACTGTGATTGGTCTAGGGCAGTTTTTTCCTTTGCCACTTACATTCCAGTCTTCTAAAAATTTGCAGACATTCGAAAATACAAAAGTGTCGATTTTTTCAATAAATTCGTTGTGTTCAAAAAGAGGAATAAATTTTCCGGGAACTAAAAAGCCTTTTTCTGGATTATTCCAGCGTATAAGCGCTTCTGCTCCAATAATTTTTTCGTCATTAAAGCGGAACTTTGGCTGGTAGTAAACTTCAAATTCATTATTTTCAATCGCCTTGTTCACCGAAAGCGTAATTGACCTGTTCCATTCATTTTCATTTTCCATATCTTTTGTGTATTCAATTACGTGGTGACCTGAGTAGCTGTCTTTTTTCATCTTTTGGGCAAGATTTGCCTTGTTTATCATATTTTCTATAGGCATTGAAGTGTCGTTTATGTAAAAGACGCTTGTTGTAAACGAAAGCTCAAACTGTTTGGGAAGCATTGCTTTTACTTTTGGACTGATTTGAATTATTTTAAAAACTCTGTCTTCCAAAAGGTTGTTGTGTCAGCCAAAAAATGCCCGATGTCT
>CAZXCR010000236.1:0-3635 GCA_964639315.1 uncultured Treponema sp.
ACACACTGCTTGCGTTTCGCTCGAATTTGATTTGCCTGATGACAAAAAGCCTTCTCTTGAAGAAATTGAAAAAGTGTGGACTTCCTACACATCTCTTCCACAGAAGTTGAATCTTCCTTCTGCACCTGAACATCCAATTGTTGTGCGCCACGAAGAAAATCGTCCTCAGCCTCGCCGCGACAGAGAAACTGAAAAGGGAATGGCCTGCGTTATTGGTCGCTTAAGAAAGTGCAATGTTTTTGACGTAAAATTTGTTGCGCTTAGCCACAATACAAAACGTGGTGCTGCTTTGGGCGGAATTTTAAATGCTGAACTTTTAAAAGCTCAGGGATTTTTTGACAATCTTTAAGTTTTTTGCTTGATTCATAAAAATGAGGCAGGTTTCGTAAGTGGAATCTGCCTTTTTTTGTTGACGGATTTTTGCCAGACGGATATTTTATTTTGCGCGAGTTACCAATGAAATTTTCTGCCTAACAAAAAGATTTTCTTCATAACAAACGCCGCCCGAGTTACCAGCGAAATTTTCAGTTAAGAAAATGTCCGCGACATTACACGCGCGCCAGTTATCAACGAAATTTTCAGTTAACAAAAAATCAATTTCTTAACAAAACAATTCTACGAGTTTCGCTTGCCGAAACTCGTGTTGTCCGCGAATGTGGGCATACGTAACCGTAAGGTTGCGACAAGTTCGCTCCAAGTAAGTAAAACTTGCGACAAATTCGAAATTTCACCTAAAAATACAAAAACTGTTCTTCTGGCTGCTTTAAAAAATAATCTTCAAGTTTCTTTCTGCTTTCTTCGATGCTGTGAAAATTTAACATAAGGCTTTCAAAATAATGCGAAAACTGAAATTGCTGGCAGTAAAATGAAAAAAATCTTTGAAGTCGGGTTTTGTAAAATTCTTGCGGCTGAAATTCTATCAGATAGTCAATAAAATTTTGGGCGCATTGTAAGCGGTCAATTTTGTGAAGCTTTTCAGAAGGCAGATTTCCTGTTGCCTTAAGAGACTCTAGTTCAGTTGCAATTTGTAAAAAAATCCACGGTTTAACTGCGGCTTCGCGGGCAATCATTAATCCGTAAAGTTCCGGGCAGAAATCAAGAAGTTTTTTTGCCACAAGAGAGTCTTTTATGTTCCCGTTTGCAACTATTTTTACTGAGGAACCGTAGCGGTCAGTAAGTTTTTTTAGCCACTCGTACTTAGGCTCTCCGCGGTATTTTTCTTTGATTGTGCGCGGATGAAGGGCAATAAGTTCAACTCCTTCTTCGGCAAGCATATCAGTAAAGGAAAAAAAAGATGCTTGTGTAAAATCTTCGCCGCCAAGTCTGCATTTTACACTCAGCCGAATATGTTTACCGTTTTTTTCTTCTGATGCTTTTAAAACCTTTTTTACGCCTCTAACTGCTTCCCTAGTGATTTTTAAATCTTTTAGCATCCAGCTGATTCCAGCGCCAGTTTTGTAAATTTGAGGAGCACTGCAGCCCATATTTAAGTCAATTCCGCAACCGCCTTTTTGTGCAAGAAAATCCGCCGCTTCTGCAAGTTTTTCGCCGTTACTGCCGGTTATTTGCCACACCATTTTTTGTGGGGCGCTTTCGTTCAGCAAGTAATATTTTTCAAAAGGTCCCATATTGAGCAGGGAACCGGCGTTTATCATTTCAGTGTAATATTCGTCGCAAAAACCAAAATCTTCTATGGTTTTACGGAATGCCTCGTGACTTAAAGTAGCCATTGGCCCGCAGATTAGTTTTGTCATTTTTGTTTATTTTTTTGTGGAAGTTTAAGTGGGAGTTTAAGTGGAAGTTTAAAGACAAAAGCTTATGTCTAAAAACTTCCGCTTTTTTTAGAGTTCTTCAATTGCCTTTGCAGCGTCGTCAACGTAGTTAACTTGTAAGCTTTCAATTTCGCCGTTGTCAACTGTGCGCGACATATTCTGCTCGATTGGAATGCGTGCAAGAACTTTCAAATTAAAATCTTTTGCAATGCCTTCAATATTGCTTTCGCCAAAAATTTTAATTTCTTTGTTGCAGTCCGGGCATTTTACGTAACTCATATTTTCTACAAGACCTAAAATCGGAATGTTCATGGTGTTTGCCATATTCACTGCCTTTTCAACAATAACGCGCACCAACTGCTGAGGTGAAGCAACAATAATAATTCCGTCTACAGGCATAGACTGAAACACTGTGAGCGGTACATCGCCAGTTCCCGGTGGGCAGTCAACAAACATATAGTCAACATCTTCCCAAACTACGTCAGTCCAGAACTGTTTTACTGCGCCAGAAATAACCGGTCCTCTCCAAATTACAGGAGTTGTTTCGTCCGGAAGCAGAAAATTCATAGACATAAGCTGAATTCCCGTCTGGCTTTTTACTGACTGAAGATAGTCTTCCATATTTCCGTTGCTCATTTTCATTTTACCGGCAACTGCTTTTTCATCCCCCAATCCGAATGCTGTAGGAATTGAAGGACCTGTAATGTCTGCATCAAGAATGGCAGTTCTAAAACCGTCTCTGTGAACTTTGCATGCCAAAAGACTTGTAACCAGCGATTTTCCAACACCACCTTTACCGCTTACAATTCCGATTACTTTTTTTACGCTAGAACCTTCGTGAAGCTGTGCTTTTAAATCGCGTTTTTCGCACTTGTCTGAACAGTTTGAACAGTTTCCGCCACAATTTGAACCCATAATATTTTCCTCCGGGAAAGTAAAAAATCATTAAAAATCATTAAAAAAAATCATCTTCGAATTTCTTTAAATTTAATTTAAAAAAGATGACTTAAGAAATCCGATAAAAACCGCAATTCTATCAGTTTTCACCTTATTCTTTCAAAGATAATAAAATTTATTCAAAAACTGAAATTTTTTTGTCAGTGTGTAAATAAAAATGCAATCTGCAAATAAAAATGCAATCTGCAAAAAATTACGAAGCAGCCGCTCCCGCAGCACCAATCGCCCCAAAAACTCCCATGCTAGCCGCCATCATAATCAGCCCTGCAATCAGAACGCCAGCCATTACCGCAAGCACAGTTTCTTTAAAATTCATATCAAGAAGACTCGCTGCAAGAGTTCCCGTCCACGCGCCTGTTCCCGGAACCGGAATTCCTACAAAAAGCATAAGCGCAATAAAAAGTCCGTGACCCGCTTTTTCCTGAAGTTTTTTTCCAGCATTTGAACCCTTTACCAAAAAGAAAGTGCAAATTTTCCCAATAAATTTTTTATCCTGACCCCATTCAAGAAATTTTCGAGCAAAAAGATAAATTACTGGAACCGGCGCCATATTTCCCAAAATGCACACTATGTACGAAGGAATTATTGGCAGACCAAAACCCTGCGAAACTGGAATTGCCCCACGAAGTTCAATCAGAGGCAGCATCGAAATAAAAAAAATCGCTAAATACTTTGCAAACATAGTCCGCCCATTATAGATGATTTGATTTTTACATTCAATCTACCCGCCCATTTCGTGATTTTGCTGATTTGGAGCGAATTTGTCGCAACTCGTAGAATTTTTTGTTTCGCGCACTCTGTGCGCTCGACTGTGAATTTTTTCAGAAAACCGCTGTTCCGGCCTTCGCTGTTCGCTCATTCCGGCGCTTTGCGCCGGAACTCCGGGCCTCCATAGCGGGCTAGGCT
>CAZXCR010000237.1:0-3631 GCA_964639315.1 uncultured Treponema sp.
GGAACAAAACTCGTTAGCAACCGCAGGTTGCGACTTTCCGCGGTTTCATTCAAAAACTGCGGTTTTGAACGCTACGCTCCAGAATGCGCTTTTGTGTTTTCTTAGTTACATATTAGGCGTTAGAAAAATAAATGCTTATCAAGAAGACCTGCAAGTTTTCGAAGAAAACTTGACGAGTAAAATGCTGAAGCATTTTACTCAACTATCGGGGCTAGGTTTGGCTAGCTATATTTTTGTAAATTTCTGAAAAATTTATTGCTTAACAAAAAAATCCGCGAGTTTTCGTAAGAGACTTAGCCCGCTATGGAGGCCCGAAGTTCCGGCGCTTTGCGCCGGAATGAGCGGATAGCGAAGGCCGGAACAGCGGATTCCTAAAAAAATTCGCGAAGCAGGCGAAATTGCAAGCTTACGCTTGCTAACGAGTTTGTCGCTTGCGACAAACTCGCAGTCTTTTTGCTAAGAAAAAATTTCCGCTTAACAAAATAAAAGTCTGCGATGCGCTCTTGAGTAAGAAAAATTTGCTCCAAATCAGAAAAATCACTTCCATTGAAAAATACTTTCTTTTAATTTATATTTTTTTCTATGAAAATTATTGTAATCGGATCGGGCGGCCGAGAACACGCCATTGCATGGAAACTCGCTCAGAGTTCGGAAGTTGAAAAAGTTGTATGCGTTCCTGGAAACGGAGGAACTGCTTTTGAAAACAAATGCGTTAATATAAATCCTGCGGATTGTGATTACTTGAACGGCGAAAAGGGAAATTTGGCATACGTAAAAATTGCTAAGCACGAAGACTGCCAGTTTTGCGTTGTGGGTCCAGAAGATCCTCTTGCGCTGGGTGCTGCTGATGCTTTTTGGAAGGAAGGAATTCCAGTTGTGGGGCCAAAACAGAATGCGGCTCAACTTGAGGCTAGTAAAGATCTTGCAAAAAAATTTATGAAAAAATATGGAGTTGCTTGTGCAGAAAGCGAAACTTTTTCTGATAAAAATGCGGCTCTTGAATATATTGAAAAAAAAGGTGCTCCGATTGTTATAAAAGCTGACGGTTTGGCTGCTGGAAAGGGCGTTGTGGTTGCAAAGACTCTTGATGATGCGAAATCTGCGGTTGAAGATTTGATGAGCGGCGATGCTGTTGGTGATGCTGGAAAAACTCTTGTAATCGAAGAATATTTGCGTGGAGACGAAATTTCTATTCTTGCGGCGGTAAGTGTTACTGAAGAAAATACAAAAAATAAAAAGTCAGTGATTGTGCCATTTCTTGCTGCACGCGACCATAAAAGACTTCTTGACGGAGCAAAAGGACCGAATACTGGCGGAATGGGCGCAATTTCTCCTGTAAGCGATGTTACTCCGCTGATTGAAGCGCAGTTTGAAAAAAATATTCTTGAACCTACATTAAAAGGTCTTGAAGCGGAACATTTTGATTACAGAGGATTTATCTTTTTTGGAATTATGCTGACCAAAGACGGACCTAAGTGCCTTGAGTACAATGTGCGGCTGGGCGATCCTGAAACTCAGGCGGTGCTTCCTTTGATGAATTTTGACTTTTACAAATTGTGCCAGAGCATTGTTGACGGTTCGCTAAAAGATTTTAATCTTGAATGGAAGAGAGGATTCTGCGTTGCTCCAGTTGCGGTTTCTGGCGGATATCCAAAATCTTATAAAAAAGGATTTGAAATCAAATTTGACTTAAAAAAGATTGATGAAATTGGTGCTAAGGTTTTTATTGCCGGCGCTATTGAAGATAAAAGAAAAGCTTCGAATGAAAACAAATCAAAAATCATTACTTCGGGCGGAAGAGTTCTTGCATGTTCTGCCTGCGGAAATAGTTTTGAAGAAGCGTGGAAAAAAGCTTACGACGCAATGGCCTGTGTTGAATTCCAGAATATGTTCTACAGAAAAGACATTGGTTTGCCAGGAGCGGCGGAATCTGACTAAAGTTTGCGCAGGTTACCAGGGAAATTTTTGGTTTTATGGGAAATTTTTTTCGTAACTGGAAATTTCGATGGTAACTCGCGGTTTTTTTTGTTAAGAAAAAGGTTATTGCTTAACAAAAAATTCTATTGGTAACTTGCGCGCGCGTAATGTAGAAGATTTTTTTGTTGGACAGAGAATTTTATTGGTAACCGGCGCAAATTTGCGGTCTTTTTGATAAGAAATTATTTTCTTAACGCACAAGCCAAGCCTAGCCCCGATTGTAGCGGCGCGCGAAGCGCGTTCTGTAGCGCAGCGAAAGAATGAAGGCGAAGCCGTAACCGCGTAAAGCGGGATTCCTAATAAAATTTTCAGCCGAGCGCACAGTGTGCGCGAGAAAAAAGATTTATTTTGAGCAAAACAAATTTGCTCCAAATAATTAAAATTTGCAGCAAACTCAAATTTTGACATAGCATTTAAAACGCTAAAATCCGACTTGTCCTTTTTGATAAGCCGGATTTTTTTGTTACTATGCTGTTTTAGGCAGTTTTATGTCTACTGGAGCAAAGAGAGAACGTTCTGTGAACTCTGATTTGCCTGAGCGAGCATTGCTGTTCCTGCCTGGTTGAGAACCTGATTTTTTGTAAGCTCAACAACTTCTTTAGCCATATCAGTGTCGCGGATGCGGCTTTCTGAAGCCTGAAGATTTTCTGCTCCAACATCAAGTCCTTTTACAGTCATTTCGAGACGGTTCTGGTAAGCACCAAGATCAGCTCTCTGTTTGTTAATCTTTTTAAGAGCTTCGTCCAAAGTTCCAATTGCGCGGTTTGCACTGTCTGGATCTTCGAGACTCATAATTTCTTCGCTACCAATGTTGCGTAATCCAAGAGCAGTAGCGCTCATTGTACCAATGTAAACCTGAGTTCTCTGGTCCATATTTGCACCAATGTGAAGCCACATAGAAGCAGTTACGTTGTTTTCTCCTGTTGGGCGAGCAAAACGACCTGTAAGCATATTCATTCCGTTGAACTGAGCTGTAGAAGCAATGCGGTCAACTTCTGCAATCAAAGATGAAACTTCAACCTGAATCTGCATTCTGTCTTCGTCTGTGTAGATTCCGTTTGATGACTGAATTGCAAGTTCGCGGATTCTCTGAACAATGTCAGTTGTTTCCTGCAAGTAACCTTCTGTTGTCTGAATAAAAGAAATGCCGTTTTTAGCATTTGTTGATGCCTGATTCAAACCACGAATCTGGCTGCGCATTTTTTCTGAAACTGCAAGTCCAGAAGCATCGTCTCCGGCGCGGTTGATTTTCATTCCAGAAGAAAGTTTTTCCATATTCTTCTGTGTGCCCAATTCTGTAACTCCACCAGAACGCTGTGCAAACATTGCACTCATGTTGTGATTGATAACCATAATGTATCTCCTTATCGTAAGTTTAGAGCTCAAACAAACCGCTTTTTGCAGATTGTTATCCCCTGGGTTTGATAACTTCCACCCTGTACTTTATTCTTCGGAATATAGATTTTTGACTTTAGTAAAATTTAATTTTTTTTATTATTTTGGAGCGTAGTTTTTTACTGGCAAAGAATATTTTTCTGGATAAGAGAGAATTTTACTAGAAAACCCGCTTTGCGCGGTTATCATTCTTCCGCTGCGCTTCAGAACGCGCTTCGCGCGCCGCTACAATCGGGGCTAGGCTTGGCTTGTGCGTTAA
>CAZXCR010000238.1:0-3628 GCA_964639315.1 uncultured Treponema sp.
CTTATGTATAGTAAAAATTACATTTATCCACAGTTTTTTACTAATTATTTATTATTCTGTGGATAAGTTCTGAATAAACCAAATTTTTATAAAATGTGAAATGTGTAAAAAATTCTAATTATTTATATTATAAGAATTTAGAATTTTCTAAATTCTTAAATTTTAATTGTTCGTCTGTTTAAAATATGTGGAAAACTAAAATGTTTTACGTGAAACATATTTAGCAATTTATCTTTATAAAGCAGTATAAAAATATTCTTATAAATTCAATTAATAAGACAAATCCCGAATTTGGCGTAAACTTTTACTACAGTCTTTGACCGTTAAATTATTTTGTTACTGGTAGATTTTTTTCTTAACAAAAATTCTATCACAAACGAACTTAATTGGTGCTTAGATGATTAATTATAAAAACTCGAATTTTGACCTAATAATTTTTTTGCTGGAAAAATTTTTGTGAAGAGTAATCTTTTTTAGCAACAAGAGTCTTCTTAATTTCTGGATTTTTTTTTGCCAAAAGAAAATTTGCTGTAAGTAGAGAATGCGTGTGTAGTGTCAAAAAAAATAATTATATGCTTTTTTTTTATTTTTCTAAGAATTGAAATTTTTGCTGTAAATAACATATTTGCTCTTTGCAATATAAAATGATGAATGTAGGCAATTTTTATTGATTTTATTTTGTTGCACGTGAAACACATATATTTTATAACGAATCTGTTTTTACAATTTTTTTTCTTAAGGTATCTTTTCTGCAAAATCTAAGGGCTTGTGTGGTTTCTTACTTTGTTACTGGAAGTTTTTTTTACACAATTTTATTGTCTTTTTTTTTATTTTTTTTCGATTGCACTTAATCTGTTACTTAATAGGCTGAATTTCGAATTTTAATAAAATTTGTAAAATGGTGTAGAGAAACGAAACCATCATTTGTAAGTAAGTCGCTCAATTTCGACAAGCTCAATCGGCGCTTAAATGAGTAATTGTAACAAACTTGAATTTTGACCTAATAATTTTTTTTAGAAAATTCGATACAGAATTTTTCTTTTTATAAATTATTTTCCTGAAATGATAGTTTTTGATAAAAAGGAAAATTTTTTTTACTCTACAGCTGCTGAAAAATTTTATGAAACAGAATATGTTGATTTATGGAAATTTTTTTTTCTAAGTTTAAACTTCGGGTTTTTTCAATCCACCATCTGAAAAAGTGTAGAAAAATTTAAAACACGGTGGTTGTGCGAGTCACAAGTTTATTTACGGTTTTCTTATTTTTTTTCTATTAAGAAATTGATTTTTTATTAACTGAAAATTTTATTAGTAACTTGCGCAACTTTTGTTAACTAATAGATTATTTTTCTTACTAAAAATTCTATCAGTAACAGGCGCAATCTGTGTTATGTCTTATATCTTTAATAACTTTTTTGTGAATTTTATTTAACTGTGAAATTTGACCTACAAGATATTTTTTTTAGAAGTTTCTTTTCATTTGAATTTAAAAAATGATAGAAAGTAATATAAAAAAAAAGATTCTTAACCTTAAAAAAGATTAAGAATCTTTAGAAAAAGAAATAAATGTTTCACGTGAAAACTTTTTATATTTTCAAGCGCATTACTTTTGATCCGCGTCCTTTTGTCCAAATTTTCTTGCGTTCCTCTGGAATTGAATCAATTGAATCAGGTTTAAAATTCAAACTTTCAAACCAATCGGAGGTTTGTGTTGTAAGTAAAAATATACTTTTTGCGTTTTTATCTATTCCTTTTTGAATTAAACTTTTTATGAGCATAGGACCAATTCCTATGTTTGAATAGTCTTGTGCCACAGTTACACCAGCGATTTCCATTTGTCCGTCTTCGTAAGGTATTAAAGCTGCACAGGCTCTAATTGCTCCATCAAGTTCATAAACAATATAATATTTGTAGTTAAGAGATAAATTTTCTTTTGTTCGTGGAAGTAAAATTCCTTTGTTAACGAACGGTTGCATAAGTGACAAAACTGTTCCTATGTCATCAAAAGTCATTTCTCGAATTTTTCCATAGTTTTCTTTGTAAATCATTGTTCCAGAACCAAAATCACTGAATATTTCACATGGAATACTTCCGTCAAATGAACCATTCAAAATGTGAGTTCTTGTAACACCTTGTGAACAAGCTGATTTTGCCAGTTCAAGAAGTGTTAAAATTTTTTGAACTAATGACTGGTTGTTAGTATTAACTAATGACTGTTTATTAGTTTCTATAAAAAGTTCTGTTTCATCCAAACTCATAGCAGGAATGTTTCCTTCAGGATTTACATTTATAGATTTAGGAATATTAAACGAACGGTCGTTAATTACGGCGTCTTTTACAAGAAAGAAAAGTTTATCTGCTTTTAAGTGAACTGCAATTTGCTCAGAAAGCTCAATTGAAGAAATATTGTACGGTTTTCCTGCAATGCTCCAACCGATACATGGAAATATTGGAATAAATCCGTTATCTAGGATTTTATTTATGGAATCAACATCAAGTTTATCAATTTCACCACTAGAGCCATAATCAACACCATTGATAACTCCCTTACCACGAGAACGAACCCAGTTACCAATAACAGCGCCAATTTTTTCACCAGCAAAGGCTGTCATAATTTGATTGGAAACATCGAAGGCTGCCATTTTTATAAGAGGAATTGCCTCTTCTCCAGTTATTCGGCAGTTATTGTGAAAAGACCACGAAATATTATTTTTTGAAAGAATTTCATCGATTCGGTTCTTTGCACCAGGTACAATAATTACTCGAAGTCCTGCTTCGTGGATAAGACAAATGTCTCTGATGTGGTTTATAAAAAGAGGAGAATCTATTGTTTCTTCATCAATGTAGATGATTACAAGGGCGTTTTTAAATTTTTTTAAATAACGGATAACGTCACGAATACTATTTGCTTTTGTATGAATATTATTTTCTTGCATAATTTATTATTGCTAAGGTTATAATTGGTGTCAATATTTTGAAAATTGATAACTATTCATTAGTATAGTATTTTTCTTGATTAATGATGAAAAAAAAAGAGCTAACCTTTTCAGATTAGCTCTTGTTGCCGAGAACCAGAATCGAACTGGCACGACGGTATTAGCTGTCGAGGGATTTTAAGTCCCTTGTGTCTACCTATTCCACCATCTCGGCAAGTGAAAGTCAGTATATAAAATAATAATTGTTTTTGCAAGTTTATTTAGGGCGTCTGGTAAAAAATCGTTTTCAATGTGTCTTTAGATGTATTTCTTAGATGCCAGACGCTGAGAACAGTCAAATTTGCTTTTTTCACGAAAGAGTTATAGAATTACTTGACAAACTAAAAAAAGGAGACGACACCCTTGTTCAGTTCAGTTCAGCGATAAATCTCTTTTTAAAAATATATTTTTGGTAAAAACAAGACCGTTTGCGTCCGTGGAAAAATCCGCAGAGCGCAGGCGGTCTTTTTGTTTTTAAATAAAATTTCATTAGGAGAAAATCAAAATACGTATTGTAAAAATGGTGCGCTTTTGCATTTTCTTATGGAGGAAAAAATGAAGAAATTTAGGTATGCACTGGTGGCATTTTTGGCTACCATTGCACTCATTGCAACTAGTTGTAAAAACGAAGTTGAAACAGACACAACCGCTCC
>CAZXCR010000239.1:0-3628 GCA_964639315.1 uncultured Treponema sp.
TTCTCTTTGGTGATCTCTTTGTCAAAATATGACGAAGATTCATTTTCTTGTACTTTACTTTTCCAGTACCTGTTAAAGAATAGCGTTTTGCCGCTGATTTCTTTGTTTTCATTTTAGGCATAACATTACCTCTTTTTAGTGTTGCTGCTCTGAGTTTTCTGTTTTCTGAGCAGCTGCATTTTCTGCAGGTTTTGCTTTAGGCTTTGTAACTTTTGAACCTAAGGTCATTGACATAAACCTTCCTTCCATTGCGGCAGGTTTTTCAACAGCATAAGATCCTTCAGTAAGCCTTTTTTCAACCTCTTTCAGGACATCGTATCCTAATTCGGTGTGGGCAAGTTCACGTCCGCGGAAACGGATTGTAACCTTTACCTTGTCGCCTTCATCAAGAAATTCCTGAACATGCTTAGCTTTCGTATCAAGATCGCCTGAGCCAATCTTTGGCTGCATACGAATTTCCTTGATTTTTAGTACTTTCTGATTTTTCTTGGAGTCGCGGAGTTTCTTCTCCTGTTCAAACCGGTACTTTCCGAAATCTAATATTTTACATACTGGCGGGTTTGCATTTGGCGAAACTTCAACCAGGTCAAGGTCCTGCTCTCTAGCCATTTTTAATGCTTCAATTGTTGGAACAATTCCTCTCTGCTCTCCGTTCCCATCAATGAGTCTGATTTCACGAACGCGTATCATTTCGTTTACGCGCAAACCTTTAATGTCTGCCAAAAAAGTCCTCCTGTGTGTAAAACACTAATAGCATAGCGCGTATTTTATCAAATTTCTTCTTTATTTGTCTAGTATTTTGTCCGTTACAAATAGCTTTTTGCTAGCTGATCTGAACAAGTGTTTTCTTGTTTGACTTAAATTCTTGTGGTATTATAAAAATCTGTTAAAAAATTGCAATTTTAAAAAGTGACTTAGGAAAGCGCCGGTTAAAAATGATGCAGGCGTAAAAATTTTACGAGGTAATTTTATGGTCAGTTTAGAAAATGAAGATACGAA
Organism: uncultured Treponema sp.; assembly: GCA_964639315.1. Classification (GTDB taxonomy): domain Bacteria; phylum Spirochaetota; class Spirochaetia; order Treponematales; family Treponemataceae; genus Treponema_D. The sequence continues at coordinate 1,000 of CAZXCR010000239.1, forward strand.
TTTAAATGATGAAGAAAAATCACAGACTGAAAAACAGAATATATATAACGAAGCGCTTAAAGAAATTTGCCTTCTTCTTTCAAAAATGAATGATGAGCAGGAAATTCTTGACTTTTTTGGATGCCTTTTTACGAAACCAGAACTTCAGGATTTTTCAAAAAGATGGTGTCTTGTAAAGGAACTTGACAAGGGCGTTACTCAGCGGGAAATTGCTAAAAAATACAGTATGTCGCTTTGCAATATTACCCGCGGTTCAAAGGAACTTAGAAAAGAAGATTCTGCTTTTAGAAAGGCTTTAAAGATGATAGAAGAAATTAAAAAAAATGACTAAAAAAAATCTGGTAAAAAAAACATTAAAAACGCTTTTCTACCAGACTTTCTTTATTAAGAGTGCATTAAGACTGCCACTTATTTATGATTTTACTTTGAGTTTTTCCAGTTTCAATTTCAATAAAGCGTACAAAGAGAGAAACCTTGTTTGCTTCGTTTAAATTTTTCCAGATTTTTTCGCTTAACTCGTCGATATTTCCTTCAAGAATTAAAGCTTCTGGTTCACCTTCAAAACTTGGTAGCGGATTTCCGTTTCCTTGGTAAGTGTGAATATAGCGTCCAATTCCAGGCTGCGGATTTTCGTAGTTGAAAGTGAATCTGTTGCAGGAAGAATCGTTTCCGTTGTCGCTTTTTAAAATTGAAAGTTCTAGCGAATAATCTTTATTTTGAACAAGAAGATCTGCGCTGATTCTTGGTGTGAAATTTGGTGAATCTGGCTCGAACTTGCGGCTTTTTAATGCTTCTGAAAAGGAAAGTCCTTTTTCGAAACCGTCGTAAATCGTATCTGTTTGATCGCCATTTGTTACGATTGTGTGGTTTTTGTAAACACGCACCGGCGAGTAAATAATCAGGCTTGGGTCAACTAATTTTGCAGGATCAAAGGCCTGAGTTTTTAAATTTTCCCCTTCTGGAACAAAAATTCTGTTGCGGCTGTTTTCGCTGCGTCCCATAATCCAGTAGGCAGCAACTGCATATTTTGAATCTGCGGAACGTCCCGCAATAATTCCTCTTCCTGGATATTCATTTGACGAAAGAGTTCTTTCTAAATCCTTGATTTCCATTTTTCCTCCAGATAAAAATTCAAAGTTTTTCGCAATTCTATCACAAGTAAAAGTTTTTGTGTTAAAATAAACTGATTTTGTAAAAGTTTTCGATGATTTAATTTTTTTCTTTCTGTTGCAAATTTTTTAGGCGGAAGGAAAATTTAGCCCGGACTGTAAGGGCGGCGAAGCCGTTCAAAAACTTTAGTTTTTGAATGAAACCCTGCAAGGCCGGTCGCAAGTAGAAAAGTATGCTCCAAAAAAAATAAAAAAAGGAGTGAAAGTTATGGCGAATATTTTTGACTATTTGAAGTGGCGCGGCGACCTTAGTTTTAAGCAGAGCGAAGTTAACGAGGTTGATTTTTTAATTTTAAGCACGATTTCTTATCTGCGATTTTCGGGAATTGTTGACGGGACTTTTAAAAATTCTGTTTTACTCAAAGATGCGGCACTTGCCTTTAAAAATGCGGACGATTTTGAACAAAGAAAGGCGGAAACTGAAAATGTGGATCCGCTTGCTGTGGAAACTCTTTTTTTAGCTGGGGAATCACGGCGTTTTGGCAATTTAAAGATGTGTGCCTTTAGCGATATTTTGGATTTTGCAAAGGAAGAACAGTTTGCAGCCATAACTTTTTCTTGTAGCGAGGCAAAGTGGAATTGCGTAACTTTTCGCGGTACTGACAATAATTTTGTTGGTTGGAAAGAAGATTTTAATCTTGCTTATTTGGATGAACTTCCGTCGCAGAGGGACGCTGTAAAATATTTTGACGAGGCGGCGAAAAAAATGCGCGGTCCTTTGTATATTGCGGGTCATTCGAAGGGCGGAAATATTGCAATTTATGCTGCGAAATTTGCAAAGCCTAAAATTCAAAAAAGGATTCAGGCGATTTACAATTTTGACGGTCCCGGATTTTACCAGAATTTTTTTGATGATGACTCTTACAAGAACATAAAAGATAAAATAAAGACTTATGTTCCGTCGCTTTCTATTGTGGGCGCTCTTTTTTGGCACGATACGCCTTTTGTGGTTGTAGAAAGTGAGGGCAAGGGAATTTATGAGCACGACCCGCTTCACTGGCATACTGAAGGAAATCATTTTTTTGAACTTAAAGACGTAACTGATGAAAGTAAATTATTAAATAAAACTGTAAACCAGTGGATTCTTGATGTAAAAAAAGATGACAGAAAAATTTTTGTAGATAGCATTTTTAAGGTGCTTTTAAAAACTGAAACTAAGACGCTTACAAATTTCCAAAATAATATGATTGAAAATTTATACAAGGTTTTTGTGGGCTTAAGAAATCTTGATAAAAACACAAAAAATCTTGTGAACAATGTGGTGAAACTTTTTGCAAGATCGATGAAAAACAATGTTGATGAAGAAATTAAAAAGAATTCGCAAAATTTCTTTTCTTCACTGATTCCGAGCGAAAAATCAAAGACAAAGTCTAGGAAGAAAGCAAAAGCTTTGGGTGGGGAAAAGTTGATTGAGGAAAAGCAGATTGGCGAACAGAAAAAAGATGAGGGGGAGTTGTAGG